>CACYEB010000045.1 GCA_902773305.1 uncultured Bacteroidia bacterium | reverse complement strand
TATGGCTACACTGTGATGATTGCCACCTCTGAATCTAACCACGAGCGGGAAGCCTCGCTTGTTTCTTCTCTGGACAGGCGCAGGGTGGACGGCATCATTTCTACCCCTACAGAGGGGGCGAAGTGGCTCGACGGCTATCTGGCCGGCGGCGGGAAGCTGGTCCTTCTGGACCGCCCTGTTCCCGGCGAAGATGCACCCTGTGTGGGCGTGGACAATGAGCAGAGTGCATATAAGCTCGTGAGTCACCTGATTGGCAAGGGCTTGCGCAAGATTGCAATAATGACCACTGCCCACAATCTGGTAAATATGCAGTCGCGCCAGCAGGGCTACGAGAGGGCCCTTGCCGATGCCGGCATTCCGCTGGACGGGAAGCTGGTCTGCAATGGGCCGCCACAGGCCTCGGTAGAGCAGATAAATGCCGAGTTGGACCGTCTTGTGCGGGATGTCCCTGACCTGGACGGTATCTTCTTTACCTCGCATGTGCTGGTGCTTCCGGTATATGTGTGGTTTACAAATCGCGGTCTTGACACCAGGCGCGGGGCAAACTGGGCCTGCATCCATTCCCTGCCCGAGTTTGGGCTGCTGCTGCCCGAGATAAGCATTGCCCAGATGACAATCTCAAAACTGGGCGCCAAGGCTATGGATATGCTCCTGGAAGAGATAGAATGCGGCAGGCAATTGCAGGAGCGTGCGGTTATCATAAATTGTGAAATGTCACTCAAATAATAAATATTGTATTATGCTGAAGCTTAACAGATTAAATAAATTCTACCTGCTGCTTTTGGCAGTTTTGACAATAGCCTCGTGCAAAGAGAAGGCCCAGCTTGATAACCTGCGCTGTGAATACCGGGTCAATCCCATCGGCCTGGATGTCCAGTGCCCCCGCTTCAGCTGGGAATATAGCGCTGCAGATGACATGCAGCTTGCCTACAGGATAGAAGTTGCCGCCGATCCAGCGTTTAAAGATATTGTTTGGGACAGTGGTGCGCTCGGCACTAAGGCAGAAAGGAAGGCCAATCCGGAGCTCTTTCCCGAGAGCGGCCGGCAGATGGTTAACTATCTGGGGCGCGACCTTGAACCCTTCACCAAATATCACTGGCGTCTGACCACCCTTATGGCCAGCGGCGCCGTGCTGCAGGCCCCCGTGCAGACCTTCGAGACAGGGATGCTGCCCGGCTACAAGTGGCAGGCGCAGTGGATAAGCGACTCCCACGACAAGGAGTTTGCTCCCGCACCTATGCTGCGCAAGGTCTTCCGCATAGATGGCGAGCTTGCCTCGGCAAGGCTCTTTGTGAGCGCTGCCGCATATTATAAAATGGCAGTCAACGGCACCTGGCTCAACCCGGTTGCTCTCTCGCCCGATTATACCGACTACTCCAAGCGCAACCAGTATCAGGTCTATGATGTCACTGGGCTGCTGGCTTCGGGCGATAATGCTCTTGCGGCCGTTCTTGGAAATGGTTTCTACAATGAGATTGAGCCGGTCGCTACCTGGGATTTCGATAAAGCCCACTGGAGAGGCCGTGCGCGTATGATTGCCGAGCTGCACCTCAAATACAGCGACGGCCGCACAGAAATAATCTGCACCGACCCCGGCTGGAAGACCGCGACCGGCCCCAGCCTCTCCAATAACATATATAGCGGCGAGATTTACGATGCCCGCCTGGAGATCCCCGGTTGGGAAAAGGCCTCCTTTGACGACAGCGCCTGGGCCTCAGCCGTGGCCGTGGAGGCTCCGTCGCCCAAGCTTGTGGCGCAGAACAATGCTCCCGCGAAAGTTTGCGAAGAGTTTGAAGCGGTCGATATGAAAAAGTTCTCCGACAGCCTGTATGTGTTCAGCTTCCCCAAGAATATTGCGGGTGTCAGCTCGCTATCCCTGAGCGGTGCAAAGCCCGGCACCAAAATCAAGCTGCGCCACGGCGAACTCAAAAAAGAAGACGGCTTACTGCAGATGGGCAATATAGATATCTTCTTCTATCCCAAGCCGGACTTTGAGATGCAGACCGACATATATTATGCCAAGGGTGGGGAAGAATCTTTTACACCGAGCTTTACCTATCACGGATTCCAGTATGTTGAGGTATCGGCCGATGCTCCCATCCAGCTGGACAAGAGCTCCCTCAAGGCTCTGTTTATCCACACCGACCTTGCCGAAGCCGGAAGCTTCGCCTGCTCCGACGAACTGGTAAACTGGATCAATTCTACCAGCAAGCTTTCTTATCTCGGCAATCTGGTGAGCATTCCCACCGACTGCCCCCACCGTGAGAAAAACGGCTGGACCGCGGATGCAAATATATCGATAGACCTCGGCCTTCTGAACTACGACGGTCTCACATTCTATGAGAAGTGGGTTAATGATATGGCAGACAGCCAGAACGCCGAAGGCAACGTGCCCGGCATCGTGCCCTCTTCCGGCTGGGGCTACGAAGACTGGATAGGCCCGGTATGGGCATCAGCCTTCTGTATGATTCCCGACGCCCTGATGCATTACTATGGTGACCCCAAGGCCATCGAGACCATTTTTGACACCTGCGACCGCTATCTGGACTATCTGGGCAGGCGCCTGGATCCCGACGGCACGGTAACCTACGGCATCGGCGACTGGGTTTATTATGATACCCCGACTCCGACCGACTACAGCACGTCGCTTTTCTACTATTGGCAGAATGTGCTGATGACAAAATTTGCCGGGATTTTGGGCCGCGATGCAAAAAAATATCAAGAAAAAGCAGAATTTCTGAAAGATTTGATAAACCAAAAGCATTTTAATAAAGAGACCTGTCTCTATGGCAACGGCTCACAGGCCGGGCAGGGGATGGCTTTGATGTTTGACATAGTCCCGCAGGAGTACAAGCAAAAGGTTGCGGCTAACCTCAACCAAAGCATTGTTGACAACAACTATTATCTGGATTTCGGATGCGTCGGCAGCAAGTTCGTGCCCCGCGTGCTGGCCGATTACGGCTATGCTGAAACCGTGTTCAAGATGATGCTCAAGGAGGATGTTCCTTCCTGGGGCGCCTGGCGTGCACAGGGTCTCACCACCCTGGCGGAGCGATGGAAGCTGGATTTTGTGAAATTCTACGATTCCTCTGCAAATCACGTATTCCTGGGCGATATCAGTGCCTGGATGGTCAAGTATCTGGCAGGAATCCACTTTGATATGGATGCAGACGGCGGTTGCAATTTGGCCTTCAAGCCCTGCACTCCCGAGGGCCTGGATTGGGCCAAGGCTGAATATAAGTCGGTGCGCGGCCTGATAAAGAGCGAGTGGCACCGTACAGCCGGCGGCATCGAGTTGAAAGTGACAGTGCCGGCAAACATGAAGGCGACGGTGGAATATGGAGAAACAGTTAAGGAGATAGGAGGCGGGATGCACGTGCTTAAATTGTAGAAACGCAACAAATCACAATAAATCAAAACAATACGCCTATGAAAAAATCATTTATTTTTTCTGTATTTGCGTTGTTGCTTTTGCTTATTGGCGGTTGCTTAACCGCTTTAGCAAACGAACCGCAAGGCCGGATAACTGCAAAAGGTACGGTTGTGGATTCAGACAATCTGCCTGTTGTAGGTGCCTATGTGGTGGAGAAGGGCAATGACCGCAATGTCACCGTGACGGATGCGGACGGTCGTTTCTCCATTATCGTTGCCGACAAGGCATCTCTCTCCATATCCTGCATAGGATATGTGACTCAGGACGTTAAGGCGACTCCTTCAATGACTGTGGTGCTTGTCACCGACAATGAATTCCTGGATGAGGCGGTGGTGGTCGGTTACGGTACCCAGAGGGTAGCGACGCTCACCGGTAGCGTCGCCCAGATCAATTCCGGCAAGATTACCGTTGCGCCGGTGGTGAATACCACTCACGTGCTGGCAGGTCAGCTGCCCGGTCTGGTATCCAAGCAGACATCCGGTCTGCCCGGTCAGGATAATGCCAGCCTCAACATCCGTGGTTTCGGCAGCCCTCTGGTT
>CACYEB010000044.1 GCA_902773305.1 uncultured Bacteroidia bacterium | reverse complement strand
GTGGCTGGACGCCCTGTATGTCAACCAGATGCGCGGTGTCCTGCTGGGCGCCGACAGTGTGGATGTAAATCTGACCCGCAAGGCGGCAGCCAGGCTCGGCTCCCTGCAGAAGGGAGACGGCGGATTCAGCTGGTTCCCCTGCTGCTCTTCAAGCGACCTGCTCACTCTGATGTTCCTGGACAAGACATACTATATGCGGGAAGTGGATGCACTGCCTCGCGGGACTACTGTCAACAGACAGATAGAGAAGGCGCTTGGATATGTGGACAAGCGCATACTTGACATCTCCGGGGCAAAGAAGTGGAACTGGCGCGATCTGACATATCTGTTCGCTGCACGTATGGAGCATCCCGAATATGCGATGGGCAAGGAGATACAGGGCGTTTTGCAGGAGTACCTTAAGCGCTGCCGGAGTGAGTGGCAGGATATCCCCATTGTGGAGAAGGCTAAACTCTGCGTGGTGCTGCGTGGAGCCGGAGAGGACCGGCAGTTGACAGTGGTAATGAATTCACTGCGCGACTATGCCGTACGCAACGATAATGTGGGATGCTACTTCCCCAATGCGGTGATGCCGTTCAGGGGTATGCTGCACACGGAAATCTATGCGCATTCCATTCTGGCCACGGTCTTTGCCGAAACGGCTCAGATGGATATGGCCAAGGATATAATGAAATGGCTGCTGTTGCAGAAACACAACCAGGAGTGGAAAAGCAATATGGCCAGTGCCGATGCCATATTCGTATTGCTTAAATACCGCGCCCCCGATGTAAGGTTCGGTGCTGTGTACTACACATATCTGGCTCCGATGCTCGATGTCAGGGAATCCTCCAACCAGTTGGGGGTCAAACGCACATACTGGCGTGACGGAAAGCAGTTGCAAGACGGCCAGGCGCTGCGGGTGGGTGACAAGGTTGAGGTGCGATACGATATCGATAACACCGAGAACCGTTCGTTTGTGGTGATGGAGGCTTCGCGCCCTGCCTGCTTCTATCCCAAGGACGAACGCTCCTGGGGCACCGGCTGGTTTTACTGCGAGCGCAGGGAAGACCGCACAGTATACTATTTCCAGACGCTTGCCGAAGAGGACACGAGTCTAAGTGAGACTTTCTACGTGACTCAGGAAGGTACTTTCAACAGCGCCCTGGTAACAATCGAGTCGCTTTATGCTCCCGAATACAGGGGGCACACAGGCGCATCCCTGATTGAAACCGTTCAGTAGGATGGCTCTCTACGAGACACTCCGATCCTCGGCCATTGCCCTTGGCTTTGCCGCTTTCGGTGCGGCGGAGGCCTCGGGACTGGGACCCGAGGTGAAGCAGCGGCTCTCGGAATATCTGGCAGAGGGACGCAATGCCGATATGGATTATATGGAGCGCAACGTGGACAAACGGCTGGACGTCACCCTGCTGGTGGAGGGGGCGCGTACCGTGATGGGATTCCTCGCCCCTTATGACCATCACGACAATCCCCATATAGCCTCGTTTGCTCACGGAGAGGACTATCACAAGGTCATCAAGGACCGTATCCATATGTTTGTGAAGGAGAACCTTGATGCGCTTTCCTCCGCTGCAGGGGGCGGTTTCGCGTATCGCGTCTTTACCGACAGCGCTCCGGTAATGGAACGCGAATGGGCAGTGCGCTGCGGCCTTGGGTTCATCGGCTGCAACAATTTCCTTATAAGCCCCACCGCAGGACTGCGTACGCTGATAGGCATATTGATATGCAATGTCCCATTTTCCGGAATAGACTGCAGACAGCTCCGTCAGCAGAAGGAATCGATGCCGGCCGATTGCGGCAGGTGCCTTGAGTGCATCAAGGCGTGTCCTTCAGGGGCTCTGGAGGCTCCCTACAGGATAGATGCCCGCAAGTGCATCTCCTTTTTGACGATCGAGGCCAGGCAGAAGGACCTCTCTTCGCCCGGTGTCCACGGGCACCTGTTCGGCTGCGATTGCTGTATGGATGCCTGCCCCTGGAATAAAGACGTGCCGGGCTGGCCCCAGTTCAGCAGCAATGCCGATGTCCTGGCAGAGAATCCCGACAATATTTTTAGTATCTTTGCAAGAAACCGCAAGTAAACCTTTATGAAGTCCATCCTAGGCATCGGCAATGCCCTTACAGACATTCTGGCCATTCTGCCCGACAACGGGATTCTGGAGAAGTACTGCCTTCCCGTGGGCAGCATGCAGCACGTGGATGCAGATACCGGCAACAAAATCTGGCTCGATCTGAAAGACCGGGGCATCAAATATGTCGCCGGAGGGTCGGCGGCCAACACAATCAGCGCCGCAGCCATCCTGGGTATGAAGGCGGGCTTCATCGGCAAGGTGGGCAAAGACGACATCGGCTCGCTGTTCAAGTCCGACCAGGTGCAAGAGGGCATCACATCTATGCTCGAGAGGGGCAAAGCCCCCAGCGGCAGATGCATTGTGATTGTAAACAAGGAGACATCGGACCGCACGTTCGCGACCTATCTGGGTGCTGCGCTGGAGCTGGAACCCGAGGACCTTGACCCTGACAAGTTTGACGGATACGACTACCTGCACGTAGAGGGATATCTGGTCCAGAACCAGCGTCTTGTGCGCCGTGCGGTGGAAATAGGCCGCGAAAAGAATATGATTATCTCCTTGGACCTGGCCAGCTACAACGTGGTTGAGTCCAACCTGGCATTCCTGCACGACATAGTGGAAGGCTATGTGGATATAGTGTTCGCCAACGAAGCGGAGGCACTTGCCTTCACGGGTCTGGAACCGAGGGCGGCGGTAGATGAAATAGCCAAAAAGTGCAGCATAGCCGTGGTCAAGGAGGGCAAGAAGGGGTCGATGATCAAGTCGGCTCACGAGTACTGCTTTGTGGATGTCGCTCCCGGTGTACCCCGGGACGGAACAGGGGCGGGAGATGTGTATGCAGCAGGATTCCTCTATGCCCATTCACTGGGGCAGCCGCTCGAGGTATGTGGCAAGGTGGGCAGCATCATCGCCGCCAAGGTCATAGAGGTCATAGGCAGCAAGATAGACATTCCGCGCTGGAAAGAGGCCAAGTCCCAGATCCGCGCGCTTTTAGGGATAGAAGAATGACGTTTGAACTGCTTGCCACCGATACCGCTTCCAATGCGCGCTGCGGCCGCCTGACCACAGGTCACGGTACCGTAGATACCCCCATATTCATGCCGGTAGGTACGGTGGGGAGTGTCAAGGGGGTGTATCACAGGGATCTCAGGGATGATGTAGGGGCCCGGATTGTGCTGGGCAACACATATCATCTTTACTTGCGTCCCGGACTGGAGACACTTCGTGCTGCCGGCGGGTTGCACCGGTTCACGTCGTGGGACGGCCCTATGCTTACCGACAGCGGGGGGTTCCAGGTGTTTTCTCTAGCCGAAAGACGCAAGATCACAGAGCAGGGATGCACCTTTTCTTCGCACATAGACGGCAGCCGTCATACATTCACTCCCGAAAACAATATGGACATACAGCGCACTATCGGCGCCGATATCATTATGGCGCTGGACGAGTGTTGCCCGGGCAATGCCGACTATGCCTATGCAGAGAAATCCCTGAAACTGACAGAGGGGTGGCTGGAGCGCTGCATAGCGCGTTTCGACTCCACCGAACCGCTTTACGGGTATCCCCAGGCCCTGTTCCCGATAGTGCAGGGATGCGTTTATCCAGACCTTCGCAGGCGGGCGGCAGAGCACGCCGTGTCCTTTGACCGGGAAGGATACGCCATCGGAGGCCTGGCTGTGGGCGAGCCCACGGAGAAAATGTACGAGATGCTGGAGGTGCTCCATCCGTTGCTGCCGGCATCCAGACCACGCTATCTGATGGGTGTGGGCACCCCCGCCAACATCCTGGAGGCCATTGCCCGCGGAGTGGATATGTTCGACTGCGTGATGCCTACCCGCAACGGCCGCAACGGAATGATTTTCACCTGGCAGGGGACCATAAACCTTCGCAATGCCAAGTGGGCCGACGACTTTTCGCCTCTCGACCCCCAGGGAACGTCGTTTGTGGACAGCACCTACACCAAGGCCTATGTGAGGCATCTGACCATAGCGGGAGAAATGCTTGCCGCACAGATTGCCAGCCAGCACAACCTGGCCTTCTATCTTGATTTGGTAACCAAAGCCAGAGAGCATATCTTTGCGGGTGATTTTGCCGCGTGGAAAGATGCCACGGTAAAAAAACTTGAAACGAGACTATGAGCCGGCTGTCGTTGAAACCCAAGATTCTTGACTGGTACATAATCAAGAAGTTCATCAGTACTTATCTGGTGTCGCTTCTGATTGTGGTAGCCATAGTCATCATTTTCGATATCAGTGAAAAAATCGACTCATTCGTAGAGCGAGAGGCTCCGCTGCACGAGATCGTCTTCGAGTATTATCTCAATTTCATCCCCTTCATCCTGAATATGTTCAGTCCGCTGTTCGTATTCATCACCGTCATCTTCTTCACTTCCAAGCTGGCGGGCAACAGCGAGATAATCGCGATGCTTTCCAGCGGTATCAGCTTCCATCGTCTCTTGGTGCCATATATGGTCTCGGCGGCTTTTGCAGCCGTTGTGTCGCTCACGCTGGGTATGTACGTGATACCGCCTGCCAACTATCACCGTCTGGAATTCGAGCAGAAATATATCAAGGGGGCGCGGTTTTACAATTCCAACCATAATATCCACTACCAACTGGAACCGGGTCTCTTCGTGTATGTGGAGTCGTTCAGCTCCTGGAACAACTCGGTGAACCGTCTCACTCTGGAGAGTATAGAGGACAACCGTCTGGTGAGCAAGATGTCGGCGGCCAGCGCGGTGTGGAACCAGGAGTCGGGCAGTTGGACTTGCAGGAACTACTTTATACGCAGCTACGACGAGCACGGAAACGAAACCATAGAGACAGGGGCGAAGAAAGATACCGTCATAGCCCTTACGGTAGATGATTTCTACCGCCGCAAAAACATAGTTGAAACGCTTCCTATCAAGGAACTCGACGAACTCATCGATTTGCAGAACATGCGTGGTGACCAGATGGTGGTGCACGCCCTCATCGAGAAACATACCCGCATCGCAACCCCTTTCTCGGCCTTCATCCTCACGCTGATAGGTGTGGCCCTGTCGTCGCGCAAGCGCCGCGGAGGGCTCGGCATCAACATCGGTATCGGAGTCGCGCTCAGTTTTTCGTATATCCTGTTTATGAAGTTCAGCGAGATGTTCGTGCAGACGGCCACCCTTCAGCCGTGGCTCGCCGTCTGGCTGCCGAACATCATCTATGCGATAATAGCGCTGTTCGTTTACAGGATGGCACCCAAATAGAAATCTAACCACTCTATACTATGAAGAACAGCAGCATTTCTTTCAGGCTCATCCTGATGAACTTTCTGGAGTTTGCAGCGTGGGGGGCATACCTGACATCGATGGGCAGCTTCCTGGGCAAGGCAGGCCTGGGTCCGCAGATCTGGCTTTTCTTTGCAAGCCAGGGCTTTGTCTCTATTTTTATGCCTGCTTTGATGGGTATCGTCGCAGACAAGTGGATTCCCGCCCAGAAGGTGCTCTCGCTGTGTCAGGGCCTGGCCGGCATCTTTATGCTGGCGACAGGCTGGTACGCCATGAAAAATGTTTCTCTGGGTGTCGATACATATGCGGTCTCGGAAGGTTTCAGGTTCGGCACATTCTATCTGCTGTACCTGCTGAGCATCGCCTTTTTCATGCCCACGATCGCCATCTCCAACTCGGTGGCTTACAATGCGCTTGAGAAGGCCGGCAAGGACCCGGTGAAGGCGTTCCCGCCCATCCGCGTGTTCGGTACCATAGGCTTCATCCTCACAATGCTCGTGGTCAATTTCGTAACCTGCAAAGAGGGCATACAGTATCAGCACACCTACCATCAGTTCTTCGTGTCGGGCATCATTTCGCTGGTGCTTTGCCTGTATGCTCTTTCGCTTCCCAACTGTCCTTGCAAGCCCAAAGCCGAGGGTACCCAGTCGTTTGCAGAGGCTACAGGTCTGAATGCGTTCCGACTGTTCAAGGATCCGCAGTTCGCCGTATTCTTCATATTCTCCATGCTGCTGGGTGCATCGCTGCAGATAACCAACGGCTACGCCAACACCTTTATCACGTCGTTTAAGGATAATCCGCTGTTTGCCAATGCCTGGGGCGCCAACAATGCCAATGCCCTGATATCACTCAGCCAGGTTTCAGAGACCCTTTGCATATTGCTCATCCCGTTCTTTATGAAGAAGTTCGGCATCAAGAAGGTGATGCTGATAGCTATGTTCGCGTGGGTGTTCCGATTCGGCTTCTTCGGTGCCGGCAACCCCGGCGGCGGAGTGTGGATGTTTGTCTTGAGTTGCATCGTCTATGGCGTCGCCTTCGATTTCTTCAACATCAGCGGTTCGCTCTACGTGAACGAGAACACAGACAAGGGCATCCGCTCCTCTGCGCAGGGCCTGTTTATGCTGATGACCAACGGTCTGGGAGCCAGCATCGGCACCTGGGCCGCCGGCAAAGTGGTGAACCACTTTGTGTACAATGCGGCCACCCCTTCCTGGAGCACCGCCTGGTACATCTTTGCCGCCTACTCTCTGATTGTCGGCATCTTGTTCATGATCCTCTTCAAAGATCCCGCAAAAGCCAAAAAGCAGGTAGTGGAATAAGCCGC
>CACYEB010000043.1 GCA_902773305.1 uncultured Bacteroidia bacterium | reverse complement strand
CTTTGAACAGCTTCAGAAGAAAGCATTCAAAAAGAGTGACTACGAAGAGGATGACAGTAAAGAAGGGATTTTTGCAATGTTTGTCTGCCTGCTGCCTATACTTGCAGGCCTGATTGCGCTCGTGTGGTTTCTTGTGGTGCGTGCCACCGGGCGTATTTACTCCAAGAAAATATACGGGGTGAATAAAATTACCGACTGGTGGAGGGAGGCGCCACAGGAGGGAAACCTGCCTGCGTCATTCTATATCCTGGACAAGGGCGACAGGTTCCAGCAGCACAAGTCCAACAAAGATCTGATTGGCGCGTTCTTTCTCAAGTGGGTTCTGGAACAGAAGGCTGTACCTGTCAGGGACGAAAGACATCCCAATCGCTATAACCTGCAACTTAATCCCGCCTGCCTTTTTGACGATCCCTGTGAGGGTGAGCTCTTCCAGATGGTGGTGGAAGCTGCCGGCGATAACGATATCCTTGAAACGGGCGAATTCGAGAAATGGTCAAAGAGAAAGTACGAGCGCTTCCTCAGCTGGCCGGAGAAGGCCATTCAGAGCGGTCGCAAGTATCTTACGGAAAAGGGACGTCTGGACCTCAGGGGACGAAGCACCGAAGATGGAATGGAAAAGGCACAACAAGTCATACAGTTCAAGAACTTCCTCAAGGACTTTACCCTTAACGACGAACGTGAGGTCGGCGAAGTGGCATTGTGGAAAGACTATCTGGTGTTCGCCCAGCTGTACGGCATTGCCGACCGGGTGGCTTCCCAGCTACAGAAGCTGTTCCCGGCTGATTTTGACCGTTTTGCGAGGAATCTGAATATGGAGCCGTCATATTTCCCCACTATAATTCATATGAACAATAATATGGCGAACATAGCCTATACGCGTGCAACCGCAAAAATGGTGAGCGTACGCAGCGGCGGTGGCGGCGGCCACGCCTCGTTTGGCGGTGGCGGCGGCTTCTCTGGCGGCGGCTTTGGCGGTGGCAGCAGGTAGTGTTTTTAGCAAGCGTTCTCTATGAAAAGACTGTTAGTTTTCGTGGCCGCAATGCTGACTTATGTTTGCGGCTTTGGCGGCAATTCCGCCACCTTCAACAGACAAATGGCCGACAAGTTGTTCCCTGTCGGGGATTTTTCTTCTGTGACGTATGTGCCGTTTTCGTTTGAATATGGAGGTGTCCATTCAAGTGAATGCCTGAAAGGGTGGAAGTGTTCCACAACAGACCGGACTCTGGAGGACAGGGTACTTCGCACGGCGGTTTATACAGATCCCGCAACCGGCCTTGAAATCACAGCCAAAGTCAATATCTACACCCTGTCGGGCGGCATTGATTACACTCTCTACGTCAAGAATTGCGGCTGCGATAACTCTCCGATAATCAGCAATCTTAAAGCGTTGGATTATACTTTCAGCTCTCCATCCGCAGTCCTTAACCGGCTTCAGGGGACGATTGGCTATATGCGGTTCAACAAAGAGGACTTTATGCCGATAGAAGACGCACTGTATCTGGAAGGGGACAAGGTTGAATTCGGGCCGATGTCGGCCTATTCTTCTTCCGGAGCTTTCCCGTTCTACGACATTACATACCCCGGCGGGGGATTCGTGACCGCCATCGGCTGGAGCGGAAAGTGGAACTCCCTTGTGGAACTGCATAGCGGCCAGGTCCATACCACCGCCCAGATGAGCGAACTGAACACATTCCTCTATCCTCAGGAAGAGATCCGCAGCCCCCGGATTCTGCTGGTGTTCTGGGAAGGCGGCACCAGGGCCGACGGTATAAACCAGTTCCGGCGGACTATGATCAATTATGTCAGCCCCAGATACAACGGCCATCTGCAGCGGGTCCCCATATCCCATATGACATCCAGCAACCATCAGGACAATTCTACCACGGCAGACAATGAAAAATCTTATCTGAATACCATCCGGCAGCATAATCTGGGATTCGAGGTGTACTGGCTGGATGCCTGGTGGCACAAGGGCGGTTTCCCCACAGGAATGGGCAATTATGTATATCCGATAGAGACACCCATCGATCCGGAACGTTTCCCTCGCGGCGTCGTTGATGTCTCCGTCTATGCCAAAGCGCTGGGACTTAGGTTCCTGTGCTGGTTTGCCCCGGAGATGATAACATCTACCTCCCTTATTCTTAAAGAACATCCCGAATGGATTGTCCCGGAGGGCGGCCAAGGCGGTTTCTTCAATCTCGGCAACCCTGACGCCCTGGCTTATATGACCAAATATATGGACGACTGCATCAAAGCCTGGGGCATTGATGTTTGGCGTACCGATTCGGGCTACACTATGGAGCAGATACGTCAGCAACAGGAGCCCGACAGGGTCGGCATTTTGGAAGTAAGGCAGGTAGAAGGTATTTACAAACTCTGGGATGCGCTACGCGAGAACAATCCCGGCCTTATGATAGACAACTGCTGCGCCGGCGGCTCGAGAATCGACCTTGAGACCAGCAGCCGCTCCATTTCTCTCTGGCGCACCGACAACGGCGTCTGGGCCAACGGCTGGGACTTTAAGGATATGGCAGTGCTGAATCAGTGCAACAATGTCTGCCTGAATCAGTATATTATCCAGTCCTCTTGCGCCTGCCTGGGCAATGCACCGTATTATTTCCGCAGCGGCTTCAACAACGGCCTGCTGTTCAACGACGACAACCGGCCGGATGACTATGACAACGGCCTTGTGCGCGACGGTATAAACGAGGTTAAACGCCTCAGAAAGTATTTCTATGGCGATTTCTATCCGCTGATTTTCCACTCCTATGCATACGACGAGTGGTGTGCATATCAGTACAACCGTCCCGAAGAGGGGGATGGGGTGGCTTTTGTGTTCCGTCGCGACGAATCCCCGATTCTGACGGCCGAACTCAACCTTAAGGGTCTTGACCCGAATGCAAGATATGAGGTTGACATATATGGCGAGAGTTACAAGAAACTCAAGACCATAAAGATGAAGGGGAGCAAACTGATGGCCTACCCGGTGACCATCAAGACCCGTCCGGGTTCCGCCCTGATAGAGTACAGGAAACTCTAGCTATTCGTCAAACACCGTGTTGTTGAAGACGAGGCCTTTGACGTTCTCTATGTGGGAGCCGCGGCAGTCGCCTTCTCCCATTGCGTCGCGGCGGCGCTGAGTGTCTGTGTCCAGCGTGAATTCACTTGGTGGAACTTTGGTGAATGAGCAGTTGGTGAACACCAGATTCTCGAACGGATGGTCAGCGGGAGAGAATATCTCTATGCCGCAGAGGCTGCGGGCGTGGACGTCGGTAAAGCGGATGTTGCGGATGCCCTTGAACAGCACATCTTCGGGTGCAACATACATATGTATCGGGCATTCGTAGATGTAGTCCATAATGATGTTTGAGAAGAGGATATCTTCTATATAACTGTATTCCCGACCGAAATCGTTGTTGTAGCCGGCGCGGGGAAAGTCCATTCCGATGCCCAGCCAGCTGTGGATGATGGTCAGGTTAGAGAAAATGCAGTTGCGCATAACACCGTCGTTTGACCAGCCCAGGCGGATGGCGTATGCCCAGGACTTGAGGGTGCAGTTGGTAACCAGGACTCT
>CACYEB010000042.1 GCA_902773305.1 uncultured Bacteroidia bacterium | reverse complement strand
TTTGCCGGACAATACTTGCAGGCATCGCTGCCGGCCTCTACGCCACTGAAAGGGATGTCCGGATTGAATATATCTGAAAGTATCTCCTGAAGACGAACCTTAAAGGCGTCAACCGTCTCCGCAGGGCAGGGCCTGGACTCCACGGAGGAGTCAAACAACTTTTTGACGTCGTAAACTGCAAGTTCGTACTCCTTCTGAGAAGGATTGTACAGAGTAAGAAGCAATGCGTACACCAGCAACTGGAACGATGTCTTGAGGTCTCCGCTGAACACTTTTTCCAACTGCTTGTCGGAGGTATAGCCGGTCGCCTCCGCAACGCCGCCGGTCTTGTAGTCGCAAATACGCAGAGCCCTGCCATCTTTCCGGTCCAGACGGTCGATGAACCCCTTGAGGCGGACATTCCCGGGCCGGTCTTCTATCATCACCGGGATCTCCTTTTCCAGCCTTAGCTCGCTGCCGACATAGGTGAACGGTGCATACGCGATATCATTCCTGAGAGTCGCCTTTACCAGCTCCGACACAAGGTTGGCGGTGATCTGGTTGCGGCGCGACAGCGCGCTGTCTTCGGGCCGTTTGAGTTCTTTGTTCAAGTACCTGGCAACCGTAGCCGGAATCCGGGATTTGTCCGCCAAAATGCCCTTTAGCCACTCCGCCGTAACCTCCTTCCCCCTGACAGAGGCGTAAAGATCTTCCATAGTGTGATGGAATGTGTTGCCGAACTGGCCGGCATCCACATCTTCGCTGACTTCGTCCTCTTCTGCCAGCCCCACCACCTGCGAATAGTAGAACTTGAGCGGGCAGTTGATATAGGCGAGGAGACTGCTGGCAGAAAAAGCGATATTGCGGAGCTGCCCGAGAATCTCCGGTGTCTTTTCCACGCTTCTTGCGACCCCTTCCACCGGTTTTATCTCCAGATCCACGCTTTGGAACTCCATATCATAGCCGTAATGATATTTGAGCTGTTTCACAAAGCGGCTCTCCTCCCCGCTCAGCATTCCCTTGGTGCGGGAGTCGTAGATAAGCACCACTTTCTTTGCCCGGTAGATGCTGCGGTAGAAATGATAGGCGGCGATGGAGTCGAAAAGTTCTGCGGTGGGCAGGCCGAATCCGCGGCGGACATTGTAGGGAATCAGACTGTCACTCTGCTGCCTGGCGGGGAACACACCCTCATTTACAGAGAGGATAATAAGCGTCTCGAAATCTATGGCACGCACTTCCAGCGGTCCCATCACCTGCAGGCCGCTCAGCGGCTCACCCCTGAAATCCACCGTGATGCGGGATGTAATCTCCCGCAGGAACTTGAAATATGTGCGCATCTGCATCGGGATGTCCAGATCTTTCATATGGCTCACGGCGGTGTAATATCCGTGGGCAAACTCCTTCTCGATGTCGGGCAGCGACGGCGCCAGTGCCTGCAGCACCTCCATCTGCCAGTCATAGATACAACACGTTTCGGTAACGGGACGGAACAGCACGGAGAGTACCCCGTCGCCGGCGAAGCGCTCTGCCGGAACAACAATCTCGTTTGCCGCCACGATATCCCTCTTAAGCCCTGCTGACTTCTCGGGCGAAGCGGTGACGACAAAGGGGTGATTCAGCAGCGCCGTCACGTCCTTGTGGTAGAAACCTGACGCACGCCGGTTCAGTTGAAGCGATGCCAGCATATCCATAAGTGATGCGGTGGCACTGTTGTGAAGGCCGTAGCCCATAGTGACATTGACGTGCCCTATTTCTTCCGGGATGGAGTTCAGCAGCGGCATCAACAGATTCTCGTCGGGAAGCACCACCGCGGTGGAATCCTCTTTGGCGGAGGCCAGATGCAAAGCTGCCACCTTGGCCTGGGCCACTGCGCTGGAAGCCGCCACCACGGTAACCTCTGGCCGGCCGTCGGTTTCCGCCTCCAATTTGTATCTTGAAAGGTACCGCCCTCTATAATTCCTTATGAAATAAGAGGCCTTGTTGGCGGGATCGGTGAGACATTCGCCGTAGAAGTCCCAGTAGAAGTCGCCGTCAAAGTCCGACTTGATATAATCGTAAAGCACCGTCTCGCATTTGCAAAGGGCATTCTGCCCGACCACCACGATGCGGTCGTAGCCTGCCAGGGAATCCTTGATGCCGTCGGTTTCCCCCTGCAGGATACGCCCGGCAACCTCACGCTGCATCATCCCTTCGTAGGCGAAGCCGCTGCCGGCCAGGCTTTCCCGGAATGATGTATACAATTCAAACAGAATCTCCCACATCCCCAGGAACTTACTTTTCTGTTCCGTGCCCTTGGCGTCGGCAATCACCCCCCAGAACTGCTTCAACGCCTTTTTCTGCTCTTCGTCAAGAAACTCGTAGCCGGAATCCAGTTCCCGAAGATCCCTGATGTGAGCAAAGAGTTTGGACGCATCTGCCATATATTTGTCCACATCGCTGAAATCTGCGATGACGGCTTCGCCCAGCGAAACGAAACTGTCAAAACCCTCCCACTCGCGCCCGTGCGCCTCGCACACCTTTGCATACGCCTGCCAAAGGATGTACATCAACTGTATCTTGTCTCCGCGGCCGTAAGGGCTCAGCCTGGCAAACAAATCGCCTATCGTAATGATGTCCGGCGAGAGTACCGGGACATCGTTGCACTGCCCCAGATATTTCTGGAAAAACAGCGACGAACGGCGGCTGGGGAAGACAAACAGGCAACGCCGCAGCGGGACATCGTCCTGATGCGTATAAGCCTTGGCAATCTGGTATAAAAAACTGTTGTCCGTCATCGGGCTGGATACTTTTCTGCAATTCTATCAATCACAAATTTATATGGCTTAATGAGCAAAATTGCTACACATATACCGTAAATCGTTCCAACCGCCACATCCAGTGGGAAGTGATATCCCAGATAAATACGGCTGTAAGAAACCACGGTCGCCCAGACAACCAGGATTATCCTGAGCCACCTGCGCCCAAGCACGGAGGATATCAATATCGCGTAGCAGAATGTATTTGCCGCGTGGGCAGAGAAAAAGCCGTATGAAGTGCCGCGACCTGTTGGAAAATGTCCCTCCGCCGTCAAGGGGTCATAACCTGGCCGCGGCCTCGCCACCAGTTCCTTAACCAGGTTGCTGCCCCAGTCGCAGGCCAGATAGCCCACAAGGCACACGCCAAGGGCAGCGATGCCCGCCAGCCAGAATTTCCCGGGTGCTATCGTCTTTGTGAGGGCATAGCCGCCGCAGCCGGTGGCATAACATTTGCGGAAAAACGCCGCGGCCGCCAGGGCCAGGTAAAGTGGAATCCAAACCGCAATGGCAGAGAAAAATTCCATCACCGGGTCAATAAAGGGGTGCCAGGCTCCGTTTATCAATAGAAAAAGATACCGGTCGTATTCAATCATATTACAAATATATTCTATTTTTGCCGCCGCCAAAAGGACAATGACATATATGAAGAAGATCAACGCTCTCAGATATATACTTGCAATCATACTGATTTCTTTCAGCAGCACCGTTTTTGCCCAGACCACCATCAAGGGCATAGTGAAGGATACAGAGACCCTCGAGGGCGAGGTTGCCGCAATCGCACAACTGCTCAGGGACGGACAGAACCTCACCTACACCATCACCGACTCCACAGGCGCCTTTGTATTGAAGACCGGAGCGACCGGATCCCTTACCGTAAAGATAGAGAATCTCGGCCGCAAGACCATAGAGAAGGAGATAACTGCCGGCGGCGGCACGGTGGACCTGGGTGAACTTCTCATTGAAAACGATGCCGAAACCCTGAAGGAATCCTCCGTATCGGCCCTGCGAACCCTGGTCAAGATAGGTGCCGACCGTCTCAGTTACGACGTGGAGCACGACATCGATGCCAGGAGCCTTACCGCGCTTGACCTGCTCCGCAAGGTCCCTATGGTTACAGTAGATGCCCAGGACAATATCACGGTCAACGGCAGTTCTTCTTTCAAGGTATATGTCGACGGCCGGCCCAACCAGATGCTGAGCAACAATCCTTCTCAAATGTTCAAGGTAATGCCGGCCAGCCTCATCAAGAGCATAGAAGTGGTGACCAACCCCGGTGCCAAATATGATGCAGAGGGCACCGGCGGCATCCTGGATGTAAAGACTATGAGCGGCGCCGGCAGCAGTGTGGCCTCCGACGGTATATTCGGTACCGTGACGGGCGGTCTGGACACCCGCGGCCGGATGGATGGCGGCGTGAGTTTTAACGCCCAGAAGGGCAAATGGACCTTCGGAGCCAATATCCACGGGATGCGGGAGAGTTTCGGCGGGATTGAGTCGTCAGTCACCACCAGCTATCCCGAGACCTCAACCATCATCAGGAACCTGACGTCAGATGCCTCCAACAGCGGCGGCGGAATGTTCAGCGACATCAGCGTCGGCTTCGAACCCGACACGCTGAATCTTTTCAACCTTAGCATCGGCGTCAACAGTTTCGGCCACAACTCGGTTGTCAAAGACGGCCGCACCACATATACTGTGAACGGAGTCCCTTTGCTGAGTTATGCCCAGGTCTCCGCAAACAAGATGTCAATGTCATTTGTGGATGCCAGCCTTGACTATCAGCACTCGTTTGCCGGCAACAGGGACAGGACCCTGACTCTGTCGTACCAGTACTCCGGCAATCCCCGCAAAGGCAACAACACATACGAACTGACATATGACAGCGGAGAGCGGGAAGAGCGCAACTCGGTTACCGACGACTTCTCTTCTGAACACACCTTCCAGGCCGATTTCACCTCACCCATAGGCAAAGGACAGACCCTCAGCAGCGGCCTGAAATACATTTTCCGCCACAACAGCGCCGACGATGCCTACAACGGCGTTCCCAGCATCTACGATTATTACAACCATATAGGTGCGGCTTATGCCGAATACACGGCAACTGTAAGGAGCCTGGTGGTCACCGCCGGGCTGCGCTACGAACACACCTTTCAAAATGTCGATTATGAACTTGCCGGCAAGGACTTCGACATCGACCACGGCAACCTGGTACCCAACGCCAGCCTGCAGTGGAACCTCTCGGAGACGGGCAACCTGAGCCTGGCCTACAATATGCGCATACGCCGCCCAGGCATTAATTCCCTGAATCCCTATGTGGACCGGTCCGACCCCACTTCCATATCTTACGGCAATCCCGCCGTGCGGGCAGAGAAAAACCACCGCATTTCTCTCTCCTACAACTTCGCCAGCCCCAAGTGGGTGCTGAGCCTCAAGGTCAGGGAGCGCCTCGGAAAAGGCGGAATAAGCGAGTATTCCTTTTACGACGGCAGCCTGCTCAACACCACCTACGGCAACATAATAGACCGCAGCAGCACCGGTCTGGACATCTATGCCAACTGGAACATCAGCGGCACCACCCGCCTGTATCTGAACGGCGATATCGATTATAACATCTACGACAGCAAGCAACTCACCCAGCACAATTCCGGATGGGACGGCGGCCTTTTCGGCGGCTTCCAAACCTCCATATTCTGGGATATGCGCCTGAGCCTGAACACCTTCATACGCGGAGGTGACATCTCCCTGCAGGGTCACAGCGACCCCTTCGGCTTCGGTATGGCCGGCCTTACCAAGAGCTTTTTCAAAGACAGGCTCAGCGTAACCGTACAGGGAATGACCCCCTTGTTCTCACGCTACCTGACCATACACGAATACTCCGGCGGGAATGACTTCAACAGCGAAACCCTTATAAAGATCCCCCTGAGGAATGTCGGCTTCCATATAAGCTACACCTTTGGCGAGATTCGACACGGCGACAAAAAGGTGCGCCGCTCCATCAGCAACGACGATATGGACAGGAACACCTCCGGCGGCAGTATCATCCCCGGCGGTGAGAGCGGAATGGGAATGTAGGGCGGTCAGAGTACCGGAAGGATACAGTTCCAGATAAGGGCGATCTCGGTCTGCATATTCTCCACTTCTGCCGTGACGGCCATCACTGCATCCTTGTCAGGCATTACGATTATATACTGTCCGTAAGCCCCGTCGGCGCGGAAAGCGTTGTGGCGGCAGCGCCACATCTGATAGCAATAACCCTGATGCCAGTCGGGATTGGGATCGTTTGCCGGGTCGTAATTCTCCGGACGGTTGTCCATCTGGGCCTTGGACATCTCCTCTACCCAATCGGCAGGTATCACCTGCTTTCCGTGCCACTTGCCGCCGTCAAGCATTGTCTGCCCCGCCCTGGCCATATCTTCTGTCTTCAGATAAAGTCCCCATCCGCCAAAATTGATTCCTTTGGGGCACTCTTTCCAATATGGCTTCTCTATGCCCAGAGGCTGCCACAGCCGGGGCTCCAGATAGTCCACTATTTTCTCTCCCGTCACCTTGGTAACGATTGCAGAGAGCATATACGTGCCGATTGTATTGTAGCAGAAATATGTACCGGGCTGGTGTTCCACGGGGTATTTGAGGAATTCCGCCACCCAGTCAGGCGCCTCGCCGTAGCGGATTTCGTTGGTATGCTCGCTCTCGTGGCCGCAGCTCATAGTGAGCAGGTCGCGCACGGTGATGGCCCGCAGATTGGCGCTCAGGTTGCCCGTCACCTTCTCCGGGAAGAAGTCCACCAAGTGGTCGTCCAGGCTCATAAGCCCCTCGCTGATGGCAAAACCCACCGCGATTGATGTAAATGTCTTGCTCACGGAGTGCATCACGTGGGCGCTGTCTTTATCGGCGCCGTTCAGCCAGCGCTCGGCTATGACTTTGCCGTGCTGAAGCAGCATAGCGCTGTGTATGGTCTGCCCCGCATCGGCCTCTGCCTGCAGCCAGGTCTCGAAAGCCGCCGCCTGTTCGGGGGTGGCGTTTCCTCGAGGCAGCGATGTGTTGTCCTTGGGTGTACAGGCCGCCAGAAGCAGTGCGGTAGCCATTGCTATAGAAAAAATACGTATGGTTTTCATATTTTGTTGATTATTTGTTTTTTGTCAAAGATAATATATCTTTGTGAGAGCATCTATCACGACAAACATTTAAATTACTGACAATATGAAAAAATTTGTACTTTTTATAGCTGCTATTCTGTTTGTCTGCGCACCTGTGCAGGGACAGAACCTGCTCAAAAGGCTGGGCGACCGCGCCAAGGAGGCCGTGGAAAGCAACCTCGGCGACAAGGTTGAAAAAGGTGTCAATGACATTCTGAACGGCAAGAGCAAAGACAAAAAGGACAAGAAAGAAAAGGCTTCCGGGAACGAAGATGCAGATTATGAGGCAACAGAGGCTGTCGACGACACGCCCGATGCCACAAGTCAGAACGTCAAGAGCGACTTTGTCCGCGGCAGCGTGATTCTCTTCGAAGATGATTTTGCCAACGAGCAGATTGGGGAATTCCCTTCCAAGTGGGATATCGATGGTGGCAGTGCTGAAGTAGCATCCATCAACGGCAAGAAATATCTGAACTTTACGGACGGCTGGAATTCAGTGGCTCCATTGATGACGAATATGGAGTCATATCTGCCAGATGTATTTACACTTGAGTGGGATGTTTTCTATAGCAAGGTTGGCGATTATGGCCAGTCTGACTTAGATGTGCTTTTTATGAAAAAGGGCTCTTGGAATGACCAGGCAGGTAATGTTGCATTAACATATCGGCCTTGGGGACCTGATTCTTATGGAGGCTATCGATTTGAGAAAGGCGAAGGCGCTACCGGTGATGTAAATGGCAGTATGGACTGGAATCAAATTAAAGATTTCATCAAAATAGGTCAATGGAATCACTTTGCAGTGTCTTTTAACAAGCGTGCGTTCAAGTTTTATATCAATGGTAACAGAGTCATTAATCTGCCGAATGCGAAAGCTCCTGAGCGGATATTGTTTATCGGCGTAGGTGACTACAAGTATAGAGGTTTCACCAATGTAGTACTCGCTGCCGGAGCCAAGGATCTATACGAGCGTCAAACCACCGACCTTTCCGCTGCAGCCGCAGCCGTCGAAAAGGCAATCGAAGAGACCGGCAAGTTCGTGACCAACAACATTCTGTTCGAGACCGGCAAGGCTGACCTGAAACCGGAATCTATGTCTGAGATTCAGAAGGTTGCCGAGTATATGAAAGCCAACCCTTCTGCCCGTTTCGAGGTGCAGGGTCACACCGACAACCAGGGTTCCGACAAGATCAACGATCCCCTCTCCCAGCAGCGTGCAGAGGCTGTGGTCAAAGCTCTCGAGCAGCAGGGCGTGGATCCCTTCAACCTGCGTCCCGTGGGTAAGGGCAGCCACGAACCCGTTGCTGACAACTCTACCGACGCCGGCCGCGCCCAGAACCGCCGCGTGGAATTCATCAAGAAGTAACTCATGAAACGAATCCTGATAATGGCAGTGGTGCTCCTGACGGGCATCACTGCTTTTGCTACCGGCAGCTCACGCTCCGAAAGTGAGATTGACCTGCTGGTGGGGCACACTATGAAGTTCTACCCTGCCGGGACTCATCTGAAAAGATTCACCGTTGAAGATGGCGACGAATACATTCAGGCAAGCCTGACCGGCCATCAACTCACTCTGAAGGGCCTCAAGGCCGGCGATGCCACGCTCCGTCTTGAACTGCGTGCCGGGAAACAGGCGCAACTCCTTGTCCACGTGAAGTCCGTCTCCTTCATCCGTACTGCCTCCAAGACTGAACAGCCCGAAAAACCCGAATGGACCGGCACGTATAGACTCCGCCTGCCCGCGGACCACTACAGCATCATCTACCATTCGTTCAACGAGGACGGGCGGGAGCGTATACGTAAATCTTTCTCCTGCATCGACGGCGTGTATGTAGAAGGTGAATGCTTTGAGTCGGAAGACGGCTGCGACGGTATGGAAGACATCATCAACATCTATGACACCAACACCTCTCTGGGGTATTCCGGCGGACTGAGACCGGACGGGCACTACCGGATGTACTATGCCGACGGAGACAGGATCGCTCCCGAAAACGAAGAAAATGCCCGCAACTGGTACGACACCTATGCTCCCGAATCCCTATCCGAGGCACTGTTGGGCATTGATCCTGCCGATTTCGGCCGGGACAACCACGGTGACGACGACCTTGAAAACGGCACAATCATGCAACGCATCCGGATGACAGGCGGGAACCAGTCCCAGTTGAAACGTTTTTACAGGGGCAATGAGACAGTATGTGGCCGGGAATGCTGGGTATTCGATTTCCGGGGAACAAATTTCTTCGGCTATGGTGGATTCTGCGTCTGGATCGATCCCGAAACTGGCCTTGCGCTGCGACACGAGGGCGAAAAGGGCGGCGGCTTCATAGTCACCCGTTTCGACCTTGACTACCGGGTCTGGGACATTCAGATCCGCCCCGATTTATTCGAATAAAAGTATTTCAGCAGCGGAGCCACCATCAGCGCCTGAAGTATCTGATTGTTTTCAAGGAGAGTCCGGACAAAATCCGG
>CACYEB010000041.1 GCA_902773305.1 uncultured Bacteroidia bacterium | reverse complement strand
GCCGCCGGTGGTCACTATGTTGCCGTGGACGTCCTCGTTGCGCTCACGCGCCATACCGGTGTTGGGTTCGGCAAATTCTGTGAAATACTTTATGGTGGCCTGCTCGATACGGTCCAGAATCTCTTCGTCTGTTTCAGGCCTGGGGGTGCAGGAGGCCAGCGTCAGCAGCAGAGCCGCCAGTGTCAGGGCAAAGCGATTCATAACTATTCGTTATAAGTGAAGGTTACATATTCTTCAACAGATGAATTGCCGCCGACAAACAGCCGGAACTCGCCAGCTTCGCATCCGAAAGTCATATCCTTGCGCCAGAATGCGAGATCTCCGGGGGTGATTTCAAAGGTTACGTCGCGGCTCTCGCCGGGGGCAAGCGTTATGCGTTCGAAGCCTCGCAGCATCTTAAGGGGGCGGGTCACGCTGCCCACCATGTCGCGCAAATAGAGCTGCACCACTTCGGTTCCCTCCCTGCTGCCGGTGTTGGTGACGGTGACCTTGGCGGTGAGGCTGCCTCCAGGGCCGAAACTGCCTGAGCTGAGTTCTGCCTTTCCATAGCTGAAGGTAGTGTAGGTGAGGCCGTAGCCAAAGGGGAACAGCGGCGTGTTTTCGCAGTCCAGATAGCGGCTCTCATATTTCGCGTCCGGATGCACATAGGGGCGGCCGGTGTTCTTGGCGTAGTAGTAGATGGGGACCTGACCCAGGTTCCTGGGGAAGGTCACCGAGAGGCGTCCGCCGGGTTCGGCGTCGCCAAAGAGCAGGCGCGCAACCGCCTCGGCACCCATCGTGCCGGGATACCAGGCCTCCAGCACGGCATCGGCAAGGGCGGCTTCTTCGCTGATATCCAGCGGCCTGCCATTCAGAAGTACCAACACTACGGGCACTCCGGTGCCGGCGATGCATCGGAGCAGTTCGGTCTGCTCGCCCGGCAGTTTTATGGAGGTGCGGCTGGCGGCCTCTCCACTCCAGGAGCAGGGTTCGCCAAGTATCACAACTGCGGCGTGGGCACCGCGCACAGCGTTCTCTGCCTGCCTGAAACCAGCCTGTCCCGCCTTCTCCACATCACAGCCCTGGGCGTAAACAACCTGGCCTGCGCACTCCGTTATGGCATCCAGGATGCTGCGGGTGTCCTCCACCCGGCCGGCTCCGCGCCAGGTACCCAGAAGGTCGTCGGCACTATTGGCCAGGGGACCTATCACGGCCACCCGCGACCTCTTGTCAAGCGGCAGTATATTGAAATCGTTCTTCAGCAGCACACAACTCTCTTCTGCCAGCGTACGGGCGGCAATACGGTTCTCTTGGGTGAGGGTTTCAGCCGCCTCACGCTCTTCGCTGCAGTATTTATAAGGGTCTTCGAACAGGCCCAGGCGGGCTTTTACCGTGAGCACGCGGCGGACAGCCTCGTCCAGTGTTTTGCGACTGACGCGGCCGTCTTCCACGGCTTTTTTCAGGAACTCAGAGTAACCGCCGCTCTGCATATCCATATCGTTGCCGGCGTTCAGGGCCTGGATGCTGGCATCCTCCAAATCGGCACTTGTGCCGTGGTTAATCATCTCCATAATGCCGGTGTAGTCGCTAACCACAAAACCGTCAAAACCCCATTCATTGCGCAGGATTCCGGTGAGGAGGTGGGCGTTGGCGGTGGCGGGAGTGCCGTCAAGTTCGTTGAATGACGCCATCACTGTTTGCGCCCCGGCATCCACGGCCGCCTTGTATGGAGGCAGATAGAACTCGCGCAGCCATCGCTCGCTCATATCTACAGTGTTGTAGTCCCTCCCGGCGTGGGGAGCACCATAGGCGGCAAAGTGCTTCACGCAGGCGGCTATGGTCAGTGGATTCTCAAGGTCGGTCCCCTGATAACCGTGTACCATAGCGGCAGCCACTGCGCTGCCCAGGAAGGCGTCCTCGCCGGCTCCTTCGCTGATGCGGCCCCAGCGGGGTTCCACACAGATGTCGCACATAGGGGAGTAGGTCCAGTGCAAGCCGGCGGCAGCTGCCTCGCGGGCTGCCACACGGGCGCTCTCTTCGATAAGGGCGGGATCCCAGCTGGCGCTTATGCCCAGATTAATCGGGAAGATGGTCCTGAAACCGTGAATCACATCGTAGCCGAAAAGCAAGGGGATGCCCAGGCGGGTTTCGTTTACGGCAATCTCCTGGAGCTGACGGGTGTAGGCAGCGGTGTAGGCGTTGAAGATGTTGCCACACCGTCCCGCGCGTATATCATCTACATATCCGTCGCGGATACTCGGGCCTGTGACATCCCAGTCGGAGGTGTAGAGCACCAGCTGGCCGACTTTCTCTTCCAGTGTCATCACTCTCAGCAGAGAATCCACTATAGGGTAAGATCTGTCGAAATTGGCAGCCCTTGCAGGGTCGTCTCCGGCCTGGCACTTGTCAGACCCTTTGCCGCCGCAGGAAACCAAAGCCAACAGGACAAAAATGCATAAAAAAGATTTTTTCATCTGCCTCACGTATAAATTTCTATAAATATAGTCAAAATAATGAAAAATCCGAAATAATTGACAGGCAGATGATAGTTTTGATAATTTCGGCGGAGCCTTGAAGATGTGTCCCAGAGTCACTCCTGCGAGGGGGGTATCCCGCGCCGAGGGTTGATATCGGGGTGTGGCGGGGCTAGTGGCGGTCGCCCACGAAGTCCCTACCGGTTGACCTCTACCCGGATGCCTTTGTCCGACGATTCGAGTGCGCCGAAGATGGCGCGCATAGCTGACAGGACCTCCTGCCCGCTTACGGGTGGCTGGACGCCGCGCTCCAGGGCGTCTATGAAGGCGTCCATCACGCCCGACTTGGTTTGGTTGTCGTTGGTCTGGATGCGGTCGATGTCCAGGGTCTGCACGCTGCCGTCCCTGCCGATGACCTTCAGTGAGCAGGCGGGGTCGTCGTAGATGCGGATGATGCCTTCGGTGCCGTAGATGATGGTGCTGTTGTCTTCCTGTCCATAGAAGGTCCAACTGGCTGTCATCGTGCCTACGGCGCCGCCGGCCATCTCAAAGATGCAGATGGCGTTGTCGTCCACTCCGATGGGGCTGCCGTCGGCGTACTTCTTGTCTATGGTGGAGATGCGTGCGGTGACGGCGGTGATAGTGTCATCGAGGATATACTGAATCAGGTCGGTCTTGTGGATGCCCAGATCGGCCAGTACGCCCATCACGGCCGCCTTCTTGTCGAAGAACCAGGTGCCCGGGCCGGGAGTGATGCTCCAGGTCTCGGGACCGGAGTGGCCGAATGTCGTGCGGAAAGAAACGACCTTGCCGATGCGGCCCTGCTTGATGAGGCGGCGGGCTTCGGCGTGTGCCAGGGCGAAGCGCTGGTTCTGCCCTATCATCAGATAGCGGCCATACTGCTTTGCCGCAGCCACCATACGCTCGCAGTCTTCTATGTTGGTGGCCATAGGTTTTTCGCACAGCACGTGTTTGCCAGCCTTGAGGGCGGCGATGGTGACATCTGCGTGCATATTGTTGGCCACACACACGCTCACGGCATCTATCTCGGGATCAGCGAGCAATGCTTCCACAGAGTCGAACACCTTGCCTCCATAACGCTTTGCCATTTGTGCAGCGCGCTCTCCAGCCAGGTCAAAATAGCCGATGAGTTTTGCGTCGGGATTGCTGTAATATTCCGGGATGTGCCTGATTTGTGAGATTTTGCCGCAGCCGATGATGCCGATTCCTTTCATAGTGTCAGAAATAAATGGTTAACTGTACAAAGTATAAAGTTACGAATAATTTCTATAACTTAGTGGTATGAAAAGATTTCTTTTGTTTTTTGCAGTGGTCGCCCTGACCTCTTCCTGTTCGGTTTTGACAAACCTCGACCAGAACCGCGTAATGACGGGCGCTGCCAAAGTGGCGCAGGCGGCAAGCATTACCGATGCCCAGGTACAGACATATATGCGTCAGTATATAAATCAATTGGACGCCAAGAGCAAGATAAGTCCCGCCAACAGTACCTACAGCAGGCGCCTGGCCAATCTCACCAAGGGGCTGACGGACGTCGAGGGGGTGCCCCTGAATTTCAAAGTCTATGAGACCGACCAGGTGAACGCATTTGCATGTGCAGATGGCAGTGTGAGGGTTTACAGCGGGCTGATGGCCCTGCTTACCGACGAAGAGGTGCTGGGCGTGATAGGGCACGAGATAGGCCACGTAGCGCTGAAGCACTCAAAGAAAGAGGTGCAGACCGCCTACCTCAGAAGTGCGGCGTTGGATGCTGTGGCTGCAACCAGCACCACGGTGGCGGTTCTGACCGACTCGCAACTTGGCGCAATCGGAGAGGCTGCCCTTAGGGCCAGATATTCAAAAAAGCAGGAGAACCAGGCCGACGATTACGGATACGAGTTCCTCAAGGCGCACGGCAAGAACCCGGTGGTGATGATAAAATGTTTCACCAAGATGATGTCCCTGCAGAAATCATCTTCGAAGGCGGGGGCCATCAGCCAGATGTTCTCTTCCCACCCCGATATGGAGACACGCATCCAGCGTATCACCCAGAAGGCGCTGGCCGACGGCTATATAAAAATCAAGCAGTAGTTATTCGGCGGGACTGAAGTCTTCCTTTCCTACGCCGCAGAGGGGGCAGACCCAGTCTGCGGGGAGGTCTTCGAAGGCGGTGCCGGGGGCGATGCCACTGTCGGGGTCGCCGGCTGCGGGGTCATATTCATACCCGCAGATGTTGCATACGTACTTTTTCATAAGTGCAGATTGTGAATTGTTTCTATTGTAGTTTGCCGGCGAAGGTGCGGCCATAATCTTCGCATTGTGCAAGGGCGGCTTCGTCGGGAACCCACTGGATGCGGATACCCTCGTCGGCCAGGGCAAAGCCGGCTTCGGCAAGGTGTGCACAGAGCAGTTTTACCCCTTCGCCGCTCCAGCCGTAGCTGCCGAATGCCCCGGCGGTTTTCTTTTTGAGTTTGAGCCCCCTGACCATCTCAAGCAGACCTGCAATTGCATAGGAGTAGCCGTTGTTGATGGTTGGAGAACCCAGAAGCAGGGCGCGGGAGTGGAAAACTTCGGTGAGTATGTTGTTCTTGTCGAATTTGGCGGCATTGAACAGCTTGACGGTGATGTCAGGAGCGGCGCTGCGGATGCCGCGCGCGATGGCCTCCGCCATCAGCCGGGTACTGTTCCACATAGTGTCATAGACTATGGTGACCTGGTTCTCTGCATAGGCGTCTGCCCACTCCAGATACTTGTCGACGATGCTTGAGGGGTCGCGCCTCCAGATGACACCGTGGCTGGGGCAGATAAGCGCGAGCGGCAGATTCATCGCCACGATTTCCTTTACCTTGCGCGTCACCATAGGGCAGAAGGGGCCCAGAATGTTGGCAAAGTACTTCTCAGCCTCGCGCATCATCTCGGCCTGGGGCACCTCGTCGTTGAAGAGACTCTCGCTGGCGTAGTGCTGGCCGAAGCCATCGTTGGAGAAGAGTATGCCGCCGCAGCCGTCGTAGTAGCTGAACATCGTGTCGGGCCAGTGGAGCATAGGGGCTTCGATGAAGGTGAGACTCTCGCCGCCGCCCAGGTCCAGTCTGTCGCCAGTCTTCACGTTTACGAAATTCCAGTCTTGGTGATAGTGCCCGCGCAGGATAGCCTCGCCCTTTGCGGTGCAGTAAACAGGAGTGCCGGGAATCTCCCGCAGCAACTCTGTCAGCGCGCCGGAGTGGTCGCATTCGTTGTGCTGCATCACCACCGCGTCGATCCGGGACAGATCGATTTCCTGCTTCAGCCTGGACACGAACTCTTTGTCGTACGGCCCCCAGACGGTGTCTATCAGGACGGTTTTGGCCGCACCGCGCAGCAGATATGAGTTGTAGCTGGACCCGCGGCGGGTGGAGAGTTCGTTGCCGTGAAACATCTTGAGCTCCCAGTCGACTTTGCCGACCCAGGAAATATTATCGGTGATTTTCTTTGCCATACCACAAATATAAACACTTTTTACTATCTTCGCGCCGTTGTTTAACAGATGAGGTGGACAGATTTGGCATTGCTTGCAACCACCACTAAAAAATGCTAAAATATGGATAAACATTTCCTCTTTACATCGGAGTCGGTGAGCGAAGGGCATCCCGACAAAGTGGCGGATCAGATTTCTGATGCCGTCCTTGACGAATTTCTGCGGCACGATTGCGACGCCCGCGTGGCGTGCGAAACTTATGTGAGCACCGGCCTGGCGCTTATAGGCGGCGAGGCCACCAGCAGCGCGTACGTCGATATAGAACGCATCGCACGGCAGACCATCAACCGTATCGGTTACACCAAGAGCGACTATCAGTTTGACGGCAACTCCTGTTCGGTGCTGCTGACCCTGCACGAGCAGAGCTGCGATATCGCCCGCGGCGTGAAACGCGGGAGCGAAGACGAGCAGGGAGCGGGGGATCAGGGAATAATGTTCGGCTACGCCTGCACAGAGGGCGACGAATATATGCCGCTGCCGGTAATACTGGCACACAAGACGCTCCAGACGCTGGCCGAAATCAGGCGTGAAAAAGACTCTCCGATGCCCTACCTGCGTCCCGATGCGAAAAGCCAGTACACCATCGAATACGATGCCGAAACCCGCCGTCCGGTGAGGATTCACACCATAGTGCTCTCTACCCAGCACGATGAGTTTGACAGTGACGAGGCTATGGCGGCACGTATCCTGAGCGATGTCAAAAACGTGCTGCTTCCCAGGCTGAAAGCCGGTCTGAGAAAGCAGACTGCCGCGCTGTTCCAAGACGACTTCATCCTGCACGTGAATCCCACCGGCAAGTTCGTGATCGGCGGTCCCGCCGGCGATACGGGCCTCACCGGCCGAAAAATAATTGTTGATACCTATGGCGGCCGCAGCGCCCACGGCGGCGGCGCCTTCTCCGGCAAAGATCCCAGCAAGGTGGACCGGAGCGGAGCATATGCGGCGCGGTATATCGCCAAGAATATGGTAGCGGCAGGCGTTGCGGACGAGATGATGGTGCAGATATCGTACGCCATAGGTATCGCAGAACCCTGCAGTATCTTTGTCAACACCTTCGGTACCGGCCATTCGCCCCTTAGTGATGCAGAGATAGCGGAAGCCATCGACAAGGAGTTTGACCTTCGCCCTGCAGCCATAATACGTCGGTTCGGCCTCAAGAACCCAATTTATCTTCCCACAGCTGCCTATGGGCATTTCGGGCGCAAGCCTTACACCAAAGAGGTCAGCTTCTATGACGGTGAAAGGGAGTATAAAAAAGAGGTCGAATTCTTCACCTGGGAAAAACTCGACTCAAAAGACATTTGCCGTAAAATCTGCCGGATGGATTAAGGTCCGCACCGGCCTAGGGAGTGTCAATGTCTTCTTCCCCGCCTTCGGGGCTCTCCTCACCGGACCCTGCCTGCTCCACGAAAAGTTTTTTTGACAGGGTGGCAGAAGAGTACGTTATCTGGCCAGTCCTTGCGTTGCTGCCGGGGTTCTCCTGTACTGTGAGGTGTACGTGGTATTTGGCTTCGACATAGTCGCTTTGGCCGCCGGGAACATCGACACTGATCCAGCTTGGAATCCTTACGCGGTCGAATATCCACTTGACATTGCTGGTGAGCACCACTTCGTATATTCCTCCCTGGACAGGGACCTGGATGGTATCAGGAGAGCATTCCAGTTTGGGCAGGACATATTTCTCGCAAGAAGGGGCGAACATCAGCAGCGCCAGCGCCGCGATGATGCAAAGACCTGTTATCCACTTTGTCATATCAGCAGCAAAGTTATAAAAAATTAATATCTTTGCCGTTGATATGAGAAAAGCCCTCCTGATACTTGAAGCGGCCGCGCTGATTCTCTGCTCTTGCTCCAAGAGCTTCAGCCCGTCCATAAGCATTACGCCCAGCCTGTCCAACGTTCCCTGCACCGGCGGCAGCGTGGATATCCGGGTTATGACCGATCTCCCCTGGAAAGCGGTCCTTGCAGAAGACGACGTCACCACAACGCTTTCCAAGAGCACCGGTATCGGAGATGACGTTGTCACCGTGACCGTTGCCGAAACCGACAGGTTGACTACCGGCTGTGTTACTGTCAAGTTCTATGCGTCAAGTAACAGCGCCAACGTCTATAAGACGGCGTATATTACCCAGGAGTTCAAACCTTTGATAATCGCGGAAGGATCTGTACCCACCCTTCCCAAGGAAGGTGGGCTGGTAACCGTCACCGTTACTTCCAATTCCCCCTGGCAGGCTTCCTGCGACACTCCCGGAGTTGAATTTTCCCCCGAATCGGAAACCGTAGGCAATTTTACCGTGACGGTCAGGGTGCCCGCCAATACCACCGGTTCGGCACGGAGAATCACTCTCAATTTCAAGATAGACGGTGGCTCCGACCATTTCTACCTGTCCCAGTACTAATCTTTCCCGGCAGTTTGTTTTTTGTGACTACGGCTTCTTTTTTGCAGTCGTTGAGGTATTTTTATTATCTTTGATATTGTCATACCGAAGCTGTTTTTTACAATGAGAAGTAACAGATACTGCATAATAATGGCAGGGGGTGTGGGCCGACGTCTGTGGCCCTTGAGCCGGGATGCCAAACCCAAACAATTCATAGATCTTCTGGGCACGGGACGCACGCTGCTGCAGATGACAATAGACAGGGCGGCCAGGATCGTCCCCCGGGAGAACATTCTGATTGTCACGGCAGAGAAGTACCGGGACCTGGCCATCGGGCAGGCCGAAGGCATTCCCGAGGAGAATATCCTCTTCGAACCGTTCAAGCGCAACACCGCCCCCTGCATCGCCTATGCGACATATAAGTTGCTGAGCAAGGATCCCGATGCCGTGGTGGCCGTGGCCCCCAGTGACCATATCATCACCGACGAGTTCAACTTTGTGGAGACCATTGCAGCGGTGATGGATTATGCCGAGAAGCACGACCAGCTTTTCACCATCGGTATCAAACCTACCAGCCCCAATACCAACTTCGGCTATATCCAGTTCAACAAAGACCAGCATACCGAGCCCGGAACGCCCAAGGAGGGATTCAGGGTAAAGACTTTCACCGAGAAGCCCGACAGCGAGCTGGCCACCGTGTTTTACGAGAGCGGGGAATTCCTCTGGAACTCCGGCATCTTTATCTGGAACCTGCGTACAATCAAAGAGGAGATGGAACGCTACCTGCCGGAGATGACGGAGTTGTTCAATCCCAAGGGCCGCAATGTTTACAACACGCCTCAGGAGGCGGAATTCATACAGCACAGTTATAACAATTCCCCCTCCATTTCCATCGACTACGGCGTTATGGAGAAGACCCGCAAGGCCTGGGTGTTCCCTGCCGACTTCGGTTGGAGCGACCTCGGGACGTGGGAATCGGCCTACAATTACATCCGGACCAAAGACGAAAACGGCAACATAGTGCACGCCAACTACACTGTCCTTGGCGGTGTGGAGAGGAACATAGTGGTATGCACCGACAAGCAGAAACTGGTGATTGTAAAGGGTCTGAAGGATTATATGGTGGTGGACAGCAACAACGTGCTTATGATATGTCCGCGCGCCGACGATGCCGTGAAAGAGATACTGGTTGACTTAACTGCGGGGGATAAGGGCGAATATCTCTAAAAATATTATCTTTGCAGCCTAATTCTTTTCAGATGAACGAAACCATTATTGACGAACTGTCTGCCCGGATCAAAGAACTTTCGGCAAAGACAGAGCAGGAGATAGAGGACCTCAGGGTCAAGTTTTTGGGCAAGAAAGGCGAAATCACCAGACTTTTTGAGGAGTTCCGCACCGTTCCGGCAGAGCAGAAGCGCCAGTTCGGTCAGCGGCTCAATGTGCTCAAGAACGAGGCGCAGCAGCGCCTGGCAGCGCTTCGTGAGTCTCTCGGCGGCGGTGATGCGGCCGGCAGCGGCGAAGATCTCTCAATGCCCGGCGACGATATGCCCCTGGGTTCGCGCCATCCCATCTCCATTACCCGCGAAGAGATACTCTCGATATACAAAAAATTCGGTTACTCCGTTGCCGAAGGGCCGGAGGTAGAGGACGACTGGCACGTGTTCGGCGCCCTCAACTTCCCGCCGGAGCATCCTGCCCGTGACATGCAGGATACTTTTTTCATCAACAACCAGACCGACAACAACATATTGCTCAGGACCCACACATCTTCCATCCAGGTCCGCACTATGGAGAAAGGACAGTTGCCCATCCGCGTCGTATGCCCCGGCCGCGTGTTCCGCAACGAGGCCATCAGTGCCCGCGCTCACTGCATCTTCCATCAGGTGGAGGGTCTGTATATCGACAAGAACGTTTCGTTCGCTGACCTCAAGCAGGCGGTTCTGCTGTTTGCTCAGGAGATGTTCGGGGCTGATACTCAGATACGTTTGCGCCCGAGTTATTTCCCGTTCACCGAACCCAGCGCAGAGGTTGACGTCAGCTGCAACATCTGCAAGGGCAAGGGGTGCAACATCTGCAAGGGTACCGGCTGGCTGGAGATTATGGGCTGCGGTATGGTAGATCCCAACGTGCTCGAGGCCAACGGCATCGACAGCAAGGTTTACAGCGGATTCGCCTTCGGAATGGGCGTAGAGCGCATCGCAATGCTCAAGTGGCAGGTCAAGGACCTCCGTGAATATTTCGAGAACGACGTACGTTTCCTTAAAGAATTTGCCACAGTAGTGTAAAAAAATTTGCGGGGCAGATTTTTATTACTACATTTGCAGTCCCGTCAGACGGGAACAGTTCTTTGGATTAGCGGAGATTTTGTGCAAGCCGAGCGAAAGGAAAGCGAACTTTCATTTCCGGGGCGCAGCTAAAATCAGCGCAAAATTCCAAAGGAATTTTGCGGAAATAGCTCAGTTGGTAGAGCACGACCTTGCCAAGGTCGGGGTCGCGAGTTCGAGTCTCGTTTTCCGCTCAAAATGCAAACGACAGCCCTTGTGGTTGTCGTTTTGCATTTTAGGAGGACGAGACTTGCAGGAGCGGCCCCAAGCCCCCTGGGGGGCCGATGCGTCAGCGTCGAGGTTGTCATTTTTCTCTTTATTAGAGGAAATCCTCTTTTAAGCACATCCTAATGATACGATATCAGCAAGTTATGTGCGAGCACATAATACATCCTCTTTCCAGTCGCCATCGTGGCGAAACCTCTTGAATGATCTG
>CACYEB010000040.1 GCA_902773305.1 uncultured Bacteroidia bacterium | reverse complement strand
TGGATGGTGCGTACCACCTGGGCCTTCACGGCGCGCGAGAGCAACCACAGCCGGTCGGCCTTGACGCCGCCGGTGGTAGAGCCGGAGCAGCCGCACTGGATGGAGAAATACAGCAGAACCACTATGCAGAACGAGGGCCATAGCGAGGTATCCACGGTGGCCAGACCGGTGGACGAACCCAGCGAAATCACGTTGAAACAGGCTTGCCAGAGAGCCTCCAGCGGCCTGTCATAAGTGCCGGAAATCAACAGTCCGGCAAACACCATCAAGATGCCGACCGCAATCGAACCCAGGAAAAAGCGGACGATGGGGTTGCGCAGCAGGCTGGCGTTGCGCCCGGTGAGGGCGGCATATATCTGCCCGTAATGGAGCGAACTCATCAGCATAAAGAACATCGCGATAAGTTCTACCCAGCGGGAGTCATAATAACCGATAGAGGCGTTCTTGATGCTGAAACCGCCGGTGGCTACGGCGCTGAAGGCGTGCGTCACCGCATCGAAAGGCGGCATACCGGCCAGCAGGAAAAGCAACGCGCAGGTCACCATCATACTCAGGTACACCGTGAGCACCACCCTCACTATCTTGTTTGAACGGTAGTTGAAGTCGCTGGCAGAGATGCTGGAGACCTCGAGGTGGCGCATCCTCAACTTTACGGTGCCCGTAGAAGGGAGGATTATCAGCATAAACACCACTACTCCCAGGCCGCCGATAAAGTGGGTAGACTGGCGCCAGAACAGCAGGCCGCGGGGAAGCGCCTCGATATCCTTCAGGATGGTGGCGCCGGTGGCCGTAAAGCCGGAAGTACTCTCGAACCAGGCGTTTTCTATGGAGAATTCCCCTCCCCAGAGCGCATACGGCAGCAGTCCGAACAGGCACGAGAGGAACCACGACAGCAGCAGTATCAGCAGCCCCTCGGGGGTGGTGATCCGGTTTTGCCTGCGGCTGACAAACACAATTGGCAGCACCGCCACCATCAGGGTCAGCATACCGCTGAGCAGCAGCGGAGAGAAGGCCGAATCAAAATGATAGAAAGCCGACACGGCGGCAGAAGCCAGCATAAAGCCGGCATCCACCAGAAGCGCGAGTGCCACATTCCTGATTATGATCCTTGGATTCATCTCTACTGCCTGACAGCCGACTTATGGTCTTCTATAAGGTCGCGGACGTTGGCGTTCAGTTCGGCCAGTTCGTCGTGCTTGTTCTCTATCTCCACATTATAGCTCTTGCGGTAGCTGCGGTAACTGCTGATGCCCTTGCCTATCTTGATAAGGGGATTGATCAGGTAAAAGTTCAGGAAATAGTTGAACAGCAGCACCACCAGCAGCCCGACCACCACAGAGGCGATGGCGGGAGTGATGCTGCGGTAAAACGTTGCATCGACTTTTTTGGAATTGTCTATCAGGGCCTGCTGGCTGGCGTTTGTCAGGCTCTGGATATAGTCGCGGAGCTTGATATAGAACGGCTGCAGCCGGTTGAAATACCAGTCCTGGCGCTCCTGGTAGTCCTGGTCCGCCACATCACGCCCCTCCCTCAGGACTTGCATATAAGCCGTGTAGGCCAGCAGCACGCTGTCGGCATAGTTCTTCTCCGGGAAGGTGGTGCGTGCGGTAAACGAACGGCGCATATCCTCCATCGTTTCGCCGAACTCCTTCACGAAGTTCTCGTCAAAGGCGGCGCGGAACCGGTCCATCGAGGCTTCGGTGGCATCGGGGGCGGACACCGCGTTGAGCACATCCAGATTATACTCTTCGGTGAGCATAATAAGGTCGCGCCCTACATTTACGCTGTTGACGTTCTCTTCTATCTGACGGCTCAGCATCCTGTTCATACGGGTGAACTCGTAGAGCGACACCACGCTGGAAAAGAAGAGTATGAAAGCCAGTACCGCGAAACCGGCGCTTACCTTCCGCCGTATGCTCTTTACGCGGCCCTTAGAAGTTTTTTCTTTCTCCATAAGCGCAAATTTAAATAAAAATATGTAAGATTTTGCTGACATTTGCATTTAACAGGCAAAATCGGAATGGACCAAATTAAAGTTCTGGAGAAGGCTTACAAAAACGACGGAGCATATCTGCTGTCTGTCTGCAGACGCTATGTGCGCGATGCCGACGCTGCGCAGGATATGTTCCAGGACGGTTTTGTGAGCGCCTACCTCAACTTTGACAAGTTCCACGACCGGGGCCCCGGCAGCCTCAAGGCCTGGCTGAGCCGCATAATGGCCAACACCTGCCTTATGTATCTCAGGAAGAAAGACCCGGTGCGCAATGCCGAAGAGATACATTCCGTGAGTTTCAAGGCCACTTCAGACGAAGCCCTGGCCGGCGGGATGTCCAGGGTAAAGGACGAAGATCTGTACAATATGATACTGGATCTGCCGGAGAAAGAGCGTACGGTGCTCAACCTCTTTGTTTTCGAGGGTTATTCGCACCGCGAAATAGCTGCGGCTATGGGCATCAGCGAGGGGACCTCTGCAATGAGGCTCTACCGCGCCAAGGCCCGCCTGGCAGAAATGATTGAGAAATATGAAAGAGAATAACATACAAAAAGACTGGAGCGAAATCCTGCGCGAAAAAGCCGGCAGCTACAATCCGGATGCGCCCAAGGCAAGCTTTTCTTCCCTGCAGGAAAAGATGCTGGCCGCAGCTGCCGCACAAGCTGCAAAGCGTGCCGGCGTGCGGCGCAACATATTCCGCGGCACGGCCGTGGCCGCTTCGCTCGCAGCATTGATCACGGCCGGGGTGCTGATGTTCCCCGACAGGAAGGTTCCTGCCGTTGAAATCGTTTCGGACCAGCCTGTTGCAGAGGTTGCGGCACCTGTGGCAGAGTCCGCTGCCGCACAGGTTTCCAATGCCGTAGCGGAGGCAGCCGGTGCCGTTGCAGAATCCGGTGCCGCTCAGGCAGCATCTCCAGTGGCATCCGCGGCGGCGCCAGCAAAGAAAACGGTACCGGTTTCAGACGCCAGGCTGTCGTCCGGTGCCGCTCCGGCTGCATCTCCGGCAACATCTCCGGCAGCCAGCGTCGCTGCAGCATCCGATTCCGCTCCGGCATCGCATTCAGAGACAGCTTTGGCACAGGAATTCCCGCAGCAGGATTCCCCGGCCCGGGACGCAGCCGCCGGCAGTCCTTCTTCAAACACGGGCTCCGTCCAAAGCGACTTGTTCGCCTCGTTGGATGAAACAGACGCCAGACCCGCCGGCAGCATCCGCCGTCAGCTCAGAAAGTTCTCCATAGGTGCTTCCGGTATGATTGCCGCCAACTCCGGCAAGTCAAATGCCACACGGGCAATCTCCCAAAACGGCATCGTCATCACTTCCGACCGTTACGGCAAGAAATACTGCTCTTTCGGAGCTCCCGAAGTACACTATCAATACTATGCTCCCGTCTCCGCCGGCCTGTCGCTCAGATATGACTTCACCGACCGGCTCTACGCCGAAACGGGGCTGCGGTTTACTTACCTTACCACATCGGTCACCCCTTCCGGAGCCCATCAGGACCTGCTCTATGCCGGAATTTCCCTGGGCATAGGCTGCAGGATAGCCGGCTTCGGCAACTTTGACCTCTACGGCTCGGCATACGGTATGCCGTCAAAATGCGTCTGGGGCCGTGCCGGCACCTCCTTCCCCGTCAACATTTCCGGTATCAGGGACATTCCCATTATGTGGAGCGCAGGCGTGGCACCCGGTATACAGTATAACTTCGGTCCCCTGCTGGGCATCTATGCAGAGCCCACCCTCTCATACTACTTCAAAAACGACAACGCCCCCCAGACCCTCTACAAAGAGAAACCCTTCTATTTCACCCTCAACATAGGCGTCAGGTTCAACCTGCAATAGAGTCATACAGAGACCGGGCAAGGCGGGATGCAGAGCCAGTGTTGCCAAGCGAGTGACGTACCCTGGCATAACCAGCCAGCATTTCTTCCTTATAAGCCGTATCACCGGCTAGGCGGAGAAGTTCTGCGGCGATTGCCGTAGCGGTGCATCTTTGCTGAAGCAATTCTTTGATGACCGGCTTGTCCAGGATCAGGTTGACGAGACTCACGAACCTGACCTTCAGAAAGGCCATTGCCAGGTGGTAGGAAACCGGGTTCATCCCGTAGCATACGACCTGGGGCGTACCGGTCAGCGCAGCTTCGAGGCTGGCGGTGCCGGAGGCGACAGCGGCCGCCGCACTGTGCTTCAGCAGAGCCAGGGTTTGATTTTCGACTGTCGGTATGCCGGGGAAATACTTCCCGTAGACCTCCCGGTCTATGCCTGGAGCTGCGGCCACGGCAAACTGGAAGCCCGCCATCTCCCCCATCGCCGCCACTTCCATAAACCTCGGTGCAAGATACTTTATCTCGTGCATCCTGCTGCCCGGCAAAAGGGCTATCAGGGGCCTCGGGTCCAGCGAGTTGGCACTGAGGAACTCCTCCCTGCCGGGGGCGGACGCCAGGGCACGGTCCACGCTGTCAACCAGCGGATTACCCTCGTACACCGGCTTTATCCCCTTGCTGCGGAAATACTCCACCTCAAACGGGAATATCACATAAAGCCTGTCGACATAGCGTCTGATCTGCTCTACGCGGGTCTCC
>CACYEB010000039.1 GCA_902773305.1 uncultured Bacteroidia bacterium | reverse complement strand
TCGTCTACGTAAACGAAGAGATCCTTCATCTGATAAGTAATATACTTGCCCTTGGTGTCAGCGTTGCAGAGGAAGCGAATGAAACTTGCCTTGCTGGGCTCGTATTTGCCGTCACTACCTGAAGCGGTAAAGTCTTTGAGGGCGAGGTCAATCTCGTTCCAGCCGTTCTTAAGGGTGGGAACGAGAGTTGTCATCTCATAGTCAATCTCGTTGGCATCGTATGTGCCGGAGCTGGTGTGTTCCAGGAAGTTTTGTCCAGTAGGATCATCAGCACGCTTGGGAGTGAAGTAGGATACGTCAGATATGTAGAGCCAGAAATGCAGGCGGCCGTTGGACATGGTAACGTTCTGATTGGCAATGACAGGCATACCGATACGGAAGTTCAAATTGCCGTTGAATACACCTGCGATGGCGCCGTTGAGCGGGTTGTATGAAGTAGAGCCGCCAAAGTCGGTCTGCTGGTTGTATTCCTCAACCGAGCCGCTGTATATCATTATCTTCTCGTCGGGTTTGACAGTTGTCTTGGGCACATTGGCTGTCTTTCCAGAGCGGATGGTGATAGACAGTTTGATATCGGGATCAAGTTTGGAAGAAACGGTTACACTTGTGCTGCCTGCAGCGGTGGCTGTCAGGATACCCTTTTCGTTTACAGTGAAGGGAGCGCCCTCTGCGGGGGTAAAGTCAACCATAGACTTGAGTGCATCTTCGGGAGTGACTTCGAACCACTCGGTGAGGTCGATTTCCTTGCCGATAGGAGCAAAGATCCTGTTGGGATTAATGACCGCGGTGATGGTTTCAATTGCCGGAGCTATGATCTCCTTGGGGATGGAGATGGACTTGTCGCCGATGGTGATGATGACTGTGTCGTTCGTCTCAGTGATGGAGGGTTCGGGACCGGTCTTCTCGCCGCAGTCTTTCCATTCGTCTGAAGGACCGAAGCGATACCACCACTTGTTGCTGTCAAATTTGAACTCGGGAACCTGTACGGTTGCGGGAACGGGTTTGCCCTCTGCATCCTTGACCACCTCGCCGTTCACTGTCCAGACGAGGGCCTGGTCAACTTCGGCTACACCGATGGTGGGAGCGGTAGCATCCTTGCCATCCACGCCGTCTTTGCCGTTTGTGATGACAATTTCTTTTTTGTCGGTGAACTTGATGATGTAGCCATCGGAGGTTTTGTTTACTGCAGAAACGTAAACATTCTTTTCAAGAGCCTCGACGGCCGTTTTGAGTGCGTAGGTCTTGGCAGCAAGAGCCTCGTGCTCGTCCATACGTTTCTCAAGGTTCTCTATGCGGGTTGTGAGCTCGCTGAGATCCACGCAGGAGACTGCCATTACAAGCACTCCGAGAAGTAGGAATAGTTTTTTCATAGTAAAATTTTTAATAGTTGAGTATTATGTTATGTAAATCGATTGACTAAGATTTTGACAAACCTATGTCATTACAAATATAAATAAACAAAAAATGAATTACAACAAATTTATTTGATGTTTATTTAACGAAACCGACCGAAACAAACCGCAGTGCGTCAGGTAGAATCATCGGCCAGTACTCCCAGTCGTGGCCGCCGTCGCGCACCCGCAGTTCGTTGCGTATTCCACGCCTGTTCATCTTGAAATGCATCTCTGTGCTCAGGGGCAGCAGCCAGTCGTCGTCGCCGATATCGAAAGTCCATCGGACAGTGCGCAATGAGTCCACCGTTGCCTCATCGGCGTTGTCCACGAAATCCAGGGCGGAATTCTCGCGTACGGAGCGGCAGACCACGGCCATCTGGTCGTTGGCAGGCTCGCCGCCCACTTCGCCCTTCTCGTCCAGCCAGGGGCTCATCGCGTAGCAGCTGGAGAACATCCCCGGATGCTTCTGGCAATATACGGTGCTTCCGCCGCCGCCCATCGAAAGACCCATAATGGCGCGGTGCTGCTTGTCGCCGATGCAGCGGTACCTGGCCTCCAGGACAGGCATCAGTTCCTGGAAGAAGAAGTCTTCGTAGCGTCGTCCCGGGGTGTTGAAATAGCCGTTGAGCACCTTCCTGGGATCGGGATGGCCGGCGTTGGGCATTATGATAACCATCTCTGCAATCTGCCCCGAGGCGATGAGGCGGTCGGTGATGGCCTGCATACGGCCGTGAGAAGCCCACCCCTGATACGTGTCACTGAGTCCGTGCAGCAGGTAAACTACAGGATACTGCTTTGTCCCGGAGTCCCATCCGTCGGGAAGATAGACATTGAAGGGAACGCCGGTGCCAAGGATCTTGCTGGGAATGGTGTCGGTGACCACGCGGCCGGCCAACGCGCTCAACGAGAGCGCCAGGCAGGCAATCAACAATGAGAATTTTTTCATGGAGGGTGTTATTTTTCAGTAAAGATAAGTTTTTTTGTAACTTCGTGGATATGAAAAAGAAAATCATCTTCATTTTAGCCGCAGTGCTGACGGTTGTTTCGGCCTGCGCCCCCAAAAAAAGCGCGACTACTGTTTCGGGCCTCAATCCCGCCGATTTCGAGGGCACCTACGACAACCTGCCCGTCGCCCTCTACACCCTCAAGAACTCTTCCGGTATGGAGGTGTGCATCACCAATTTCGGCGGACGCATCGTTTCGGTGGCAGTTCCCGACCGCAGGGGAGTGATGCGTGACGTGGTGCTGGGCTTTGACAGGATAGACGATTATTTCCCTGAAAACAACGCTTCCAATTTCGGGGCGGTGATAGGTCGTTACGGCAACAGGATATGCCAGGGCCGCATTACCATCGACGGCGAGACATACCAGTTGCCGCAGAACAACTACGGACACTGCCTGCACGGAGGCCCTGACGGCTGGCATTACAAGGTGTTTGCCGTGGATGAGGCCGATTCATCCCACATCAGGCTGTCACTTGAATCACCCGACGGCGATGCCGGTTTTCCGGGAACGGTGAATGCATCCGTGACATACACTCTCACTGACGACAATGCACTGGAGCTGGCATACGAGGCCACTACCGATGCCCCCACGGTGATAAATATGACCAATCACTCTTATTTCAACCTCTCGGGCGATCCGGTGAACCACACAATACTCGACGATGAACTCACCATCAATGCCTCAGGCTTCACTCCCATCGACGATACCTTTATGACGACAGGTGAGATTGCCCCGGTCGATGGGACTCCGTTCGACTTCCGCACTCCGTGCCTTATCGGCAGCCGTATAGATGCCGACGACCAGCAGTTGAGAAACGGCCACGGGTACGACCACAACTGGGTGCTTGACACCGGCGGTGACATTACCAGGGAGGCGGCCGAACTCTATTGCCCCGCAACCGGCATCGATATGAAGGTGTACACCACCGAACCGGGCCTGCAGGTTTATGTGGGAAACTTCCTGGACGGCAGCGTGAGGGGCAAGAAGGGGGTTGCGTACCAGATACGCACCGCCGTTTGTATGGAGTCCCAGCACTATCCAGACTCGCCCAACAAGCCTCAGTGGCCGTCTGTGGAACTCCGTCCCGGCGAAACTTATCACAGCCGCTGCATCTACGCTTTTTCCCTTAAATGATTATGAGGGTCGATACAGACAGCAAGTCCTACAAATGGGAGGTTGTGCTCCTGCTCTGGGTGGCGTTTTTCCTTAACCAGGCCGACCGGCAGGCGTTCAATATCGTGCTGCCTCAGATCCAGCAGCATCTTGGCGCCTCCGACAGCACTATGGGATTGCTGTCCACCCTTTTCAACGTCTTTTATGCGGTCACCGTTCCCATCGCCGGCTATTTTGCAGACAGGATGAGCCGCAGCCGCCAGATTTGGATAAGTACCCTCATTTTTTCTGTTGCGACGTTTTTTACGGGTCTTTCGGGCGGCATTTTCGCCTTTATCCTGTTCCGCTGTTTCGGGATGGGACTGGGGCAGGGGCTCTTCGGACCGACCTACACCGGCCTGATAGCGGAATATCACGACACCTCCACCCGGGCAAGGGCGATGTCGCTCCACCAGACTTCGTATTATCTTGGGGTGATAGCCTGCGGCTTTCTTGCCGGCAAGGTGGCCGAGACCCTCGGTTGGCAATACGCCTTCTATATTTTCGGTGCGGCCGGAGTGCTTTTTGCCGCCGTGCTTGCACTGAGGCTCAAGGACCGTCCCGCCCCTGAACAGCCTGCGCCTTCTGCCCTGCAGCAGTCCGCCGGATCGGTTACCTTCTGGGACAGTATCAGGGCTTTCTTCCGTGTCCCCACGGCAGTGTGTATGGTGATTGCGTTCAGCGGACTCATATTCGGGCTCAACGGCTACCTGACCTGGATGCCCAAATATCTTAAGGAGACTTTCTCGCTGAGCCTGTCCTCGGCGGGATTCCACGCTATGTTCTGGACGCACGCGGCGGCATTTGTGGGGGTGCTGGT
>CACYEB010000038.1 GCA_902773305.1 uncultured Bacteroidia bacterium | reverse complement strand
GTCAGGGTGCATTGGCTGCTGAATTGCGGATCGGTGACATTAAGCCGCATATCTTTGAGGCATTTCATCACATCGTTCATCCGGCTGTAATCAAAACTGACGCTGTAGCGGACTGCGGCGACCTTTTCCACTATGGTGGCATTGGCAACAGCCTCGGCGGCGGCGGTCTTGTAGGCTGTGATGAGCCCAGATGTGCCCAGCAGGGTGCCTCCGAAATAGCGTACCACCACAATCAGGATATCGCTCAGGTCGTTTGAGAGAATCTGGCCGTAGATGGGCTTGCCGGCGGTAGAGGAGGGCTCCCCGTCGTCGTTGAAGCGCCACTTGTCTCCCAAATGGCCCGTGCGCCAGGCCCAGCAGTGGTGCCGTGCGTCAAAATATTCCTTTTTTATATTGGAGATGATGACCTTGGCCTCATCCTCGCTCTCTACCGGAAATGCAAAAGAGAGAAATTTGCTCCCCTTGTCCTTGTAGAGGCCTTTGGACGGGGCGCTGATGCTTTTGTAGCTATCTTCGGCAGATTTCTTCCCGAGGTTCATTCTGAATTGCGAATGTACGCCTTTTTTTGTACTTTTGCAAAGCAACAAAGAGCATCAGAAAAAGATGATTTACAAAGTTAAGGCTACGATACCCATCAGTAAGGTGTTTATGCGTGAGTTCGCGGTGCGTTCCGATATGAATCTGTTCAGATTCAACCGGTTCCTGATGGAAGAGTTGTGTTTCTCCAGCGACCAGATGGTCATATACAAGGCATACGACAGCAAAGGAATCTGCACGGGGCAGTACGGAATGTTTGACTTGGGTGACGGTTCCGTGGACAAAGTGACCTTTGCCGACCTGGTCTCCCGTGGCCAGATGGACGTCGTGCTGGTGTACGATCTGCGTTCCAACCGGGTCATCAACCTCTCCATTGAGGGAGAGATTGACGAGAATCCCCGTCTGAGCTACCCTGCGACCATTGCCGAGAAGGGGCACAATCCCTCTCAGTTTGCCGATAAGTATGAGGACTACCTCTACGAAAAGCCCGTCAGGAGCGCCGCATCACTTCTTCCGGACGAAGACGACGAAGAAGACGAAGAGGACGAGGACGGCTCCGAACAAGAAGAACTCTATGACGGAGGCCTCGAAGAGGACTAAGAAACTCCTCATAATACTCGGCCCTACGGCTGTCGGTAAAACCGATTATGCCATAGAGCAGGCGCTTGCCCACGCTTCTCCCGTAATCAACTGCGATTCAAGGCAGATATACAAAGAGATGAAAATCGGGGTGGCACGCCCCGATGACGGTTGCCTTTCCCGAGTAAGGCACTATATGGTCGCCACCCGCTCGGTGGAGGAGTATTATACCGCCGGACTTTTCGAGATGGAAGCGATGGAACTCCTGCAGTCGTTGTTCCGCGAGCACGATACCCTGGTGATGGCGGGAGGTTCCGGTTTCTATATCGATGCCCTGTGCAACGGTCTGGACGATTTTCCGCCGGCAGACCGTCAGCTGCGCGAGTCCCTGATGAGACAATTGGAAAGCGACGGCCTGGAATCTCTCTGCAACCGGCTCAGGGAACTGGATCCCGCCACCTGCGATGTCATAGACCTGTCCAACCGGCAGAGGGTGGTGCGTGCCCTGGAAGTCACGCTTGCCACCGGCCGGCCCTTCTCGTCCTTCAAGACATCCCCCGCCAAGGAACGTCCCTTCATAATAGAAAAGGTGGGTCTGCGCCGCAACCGCGAAACCCTTTACAGCCGTATTGATGCCAGGGTGGATATGATGATGCGGCAGGGACTGGAGCAGGAGGCCCGCAACTTGCTGCCCTACAGGCATCTTCCCGCCCTGAATACCGTGGGCTATAAAGAGTTGTTCGACTGTTTCGACGGAAAGTATCCCCTTGAAGAAGCGGTGCGCCTTATCAAGCGCAACACACGCCACTACGCCAAGAAACAGATGACTTACTGGCGGCGGGACGGTACGATCCGCTGGATTGACCTCGATTAGTTCCCGATTTCAGAAATGAACTTGATGCGGACAAGACGGACTTCCATCTCGTCGTAGTCGCCCAGATCGCGCATAGCCTCGTCTATCGAGTCGCTGTGGGCCTCCTCCTTGAAATAGGCGTAGATGTCCTCCATATCGTCCATATCCACCGCGCGGTGGATGTAATAGTCGATGTTGATGCGTGTGCCGGAGTTTACAATGGACTCGATTTCGTCCAGCAACTCGCTCATATCCATATCCTTGGCCTTGCAGATATCTTCAAAGGGCATCTTGCGGTCTATGCTCTGGATGATGAATATCTTGTTGGCGGAGCGGTTGGCAACGTTGCGCACCATAATGTCTTCGGGACGCAGGATGTCGTTGTCTTCTACATAGGAGGCGATAACCTTGATGAACTCTTTGCCGAACTTGCGGGCCTTTCCTTCGCCTACTCCCTGACAGTGATGGAGTTCTTCCAGGGTTATCGGGTAGAGAATGGACATATCCTCGAGCGAAGGGTCGCCGAAGATAATCCACGGCGGCAGGTTCAACTTGCGCGAAAGGTCTTCCCGCACCCTTTTGAGCATCTTCAGAAGGGTCTGGTCGCCGCCACCTTCGCCACCCGGCTTGCTGCGTGAGAGCGGACTCTCGTCGTCATCGTCGTCGCACTCGGCGAATGTCCTCTGGCGGGTAAGCATAATTGGGTAGGGCTTCTCCTTGAACGCCATACCCGAATCGGTGATGCTTATGAGGCCGTATTTGTCGATATCCTTGTCCAACAGGTGGAGCACCAGGCCCTGCCGTATGACCGCCGCCCAGAAACGGGCTCCGTTGCTGCGGCCGATTCCGAAGAGCGGGTGCTTGTGGTGGTTGTACGATTTGATGATGGAATTTGAGGTTCCCGCCAATATGTCTGCAAGATGTTCGGTCTTGAAATTCTCCTTGAGGGAGAGTATCAGGTCCATAACATAAAGCATCTCCTTCTGCCCGTCGAACTGTTCCTTTGGATATAGGCAGTTGTCGCAACAGCCACAGTTGTCCCCGGTATAATCTTCGCCAAAGTAGTTGAGCAGGATCTTTCGGCGGCATTGGTTGCTCTCTGCATAAGAGACCACGTCAAGCAGCAGCTGCTTGCCGATTTCCTGCTCCGACAGGGGCTTGCCCTGCATAAACTTCTCCAGCTTCTGGATATCCTTGTGGTTGTAGAATGTTATGCACTTGCCCTCGCCTCCGTCGCGCCCGGCACGTCCCGTCTCCTGATAATATCCCTCCAGACTCTTGGGAACGTCGTAGTGAATCACAAACCGCACGTCGGGCTTGTCTATTCCCATACCGAATGCGATGGTAGCCACAATTACGTCGCACCGTTCCATCAGGAAATCGTCCTGGTTGGCGGCGCGGGTGGCGGCGTCCAGCCCGGCGTGGTAGGGGCGCGCCTTGATGCCGTTGACATTCAGCAGTTCTGCCAGTTCCTCCACTTTCTTGCGGCTGAGGCAATAGATGATGCCGCTCTTTCCGGGATTCTCCTTGATAAACTTGATAATCTCCCGCTTGGCGTCGGTCTTGTCGCGGATTTCATAGTAGAGATTGGGCCTGTTGAACGAAGACTTGAAGACCCTGGCACCGCCCATACCCAGATTCTTGCGGATGTCCGACTGGACTTTTGGAGTGGCGGTGGCGGTAAGGGCAATCATGGGAGCCTTGCCTATCTGGGTCACAATCTCATTGATGCGCCTGTATTCCGGCCTGAAGTCGTGTCCCCACTCCGAAATGCAGTGCGCCTCGTCTATCGCATAGAAAGAGATGGGGATGGTCTTGAGCATCGCTATGTTCTCTTCTTTTGTGAGGGATTCCGGGGCAACGTAGAGCAGTTTGGTGCGGCCGGATGTCAAATCGGCGCGGACCTGCTGTATCTGGGCCTTGCTGAGCGATGAATTCAAGAAGTGGGCGATGGCGCGGCTGTCTTCGCTCTGGACGAATTCGCGCAGGGCGTCCACCTGGTTTTTCATAAGGGCGATAAGGGGGGATATGACAATTGCGCATCCCGGCAGGCACAGTGCGGGGAGCTGGTAGCACAGGGACTTTCCGCCTCCGGTGGGCATCAGCACAAAAGCGTCTCCCCCGCCGATAAGGTGGGTTATTATCGCCTCCTGATTGCCCTTGAAGGAATCGAAACCGAAAAACTTCTTGAGCTTGGAGTGTAATTCTTCTTTGCTGATGGTCATAAATAATCTGTCACAAACCTTCCCGTTTATCAAATATACCCCGAAAAAAGAAGACCACCAAAAAAACTTGTACACATTTATGGCTAAATTCGCAAATAATGAATATATTTGCGGTTCAAAATAAGCCAATTAAATAGTTTTAAAAATTATAAAGTCTAAAATGAAAGCTATCAAATTTTTTGCAGTTTGCGCTTTGGCAGCGGTAATGGCAGTCGCTTGCTACAATGTTCCTTCAGTTGAAAAACAGCCCGAAGGCATCACCAAGGCAGAGGTTGACACCGCAAGTTACGCACTTGGCGTTTATTTCGGCCAGATGATCACTATGAACAAACTTGGCGATATGAATATGAGCAAGGTTTGGCAGGGTATGCGGGATGTCCTCAAGGGTGACAAGCCCGAGTTGGACCAGATGTTCGTAAACCAGCATATGAGCGATTTTATGCGCAAGAGAGAGACTGTCCTCTCTGAACTCAACAAGAAGAAAGGCGAGGAATTCCTTGAGAAGAACGCTACGGCAGAAGGCGTAGAGCGTACCGAAAAGGGTCTTCAGTATCTGGTTGTACGCTCCGGCAACGGCGTGTTCCCGACCAACAAGAAGGACACTGTAAAGGTAAGTTATGAAGGCTCTACTCTTGACGGAGAGGTGTTCGACTCTTCTTATGAACGCGGTGACACCGCCACCTTCGTGCTCAGCAGGGTTATCGAGGGATGGCAGGACGGTCTGATGTTCTGCGACGAGGGCAGCGAGGTGACACTCTGGATTCCTTCCGAGATGGCTTACGGCGAACACGGTCCTATGGGCCCCAACCAGACTCTCAAGTTCAAGGTGGAACTTCATGAAGTCCATCCTTTCGTAGAGAAAGAAGAGACCAAATAATTCAATCCGAATATTTGACTCAAAGCGCAGTATGCCGCCCGCAGGGCCGACATGCTGCGTTTTGATATAGAGGCGATGTCTACGTTCAAGAGAATACTCTCCTATGCCAGGCCCTACGGCCGTTATTGGCCGGGCTATCTGGCGCTGTCGGTGCTGTCGGTCATATTCGGCATCGCCAATTTTGCCCTGATAGGCCCGGTGCTCTCGGTGCTGTTCCAGCCAGGGACAGTGGCAGATGCTGCTGCCAGGCCTGAATTTTCGCTGAGCGTCCAGTATGTCGAGCAGTTGTTCAGGTACCTGCTGGGCGGCATAATACAAAACGGGGGAGTTATGCGCGGGTTGTGGTTCGTGGCTCTCTCCCTGATTGCGGCATCGCTCCTCTCCAACTTATGCCGCTACCTTTCGCAGAGGATTCTGGTGAGTATGAAAACCAGCCTGATGACGAACCTGCGGCGCGACCTGTTCGCAAAAATCAGTTCGCTCAATATCGGGTACTTCAGCGACAAGCGCAAGGGGGATATCCTCTCCAGCGTCTCCAACGACGTGAACGAGGTGCAGAACACCGTTGCGAGCAGTTTCCATATCATTTTCCGCGAGCCGCTGCTGGTGGCCGGCTTTATGGCGATGCTTTTCTATATGTCGCCCCGCCTGACGCTGGTTTCGCTGGCGGCAATTCCGGTGTCGGCTTTCGTGATAAGCCGCATAACCCACAGGCTTCGTCGGGAGGCGGTTGTTACTCAAAGCCTTATGGGGCAGATTACCAGCCGGTTCGAAGAGGCGGTCTCGGGCTCGCGCATCATCAAGGCATTCGGTGCTGAAAAATATGTTCAGAAGCAGTTTGCCAAGGACAATGCCAGGCACAGGGCGGTGAGCCGGACCATCTCCAACCGGCAGGAACTGGCCTCCCCGGTGTCGGAATTCCTGGGTGTGACGGTAGTGGTGCTGGTGCTGGTCTACGGCGGGTGGCTGAACCTTCGCGGACAACTGGGTATGAGCTGGCCGGCGTTTGTGGTTTATATCTGCTTCTACTGGAGGGTGCTGGAGCCGGCCAAGGCGATAGCGGCGGCGTATGCATCCATACGTAAGGGACTTGTCTCAGGCCGCCGCATCTTCTCTATCCTGGATGCAGGAAACGGCATCGAAGAGGCTGCAGAACCCCTGCCTCTGGAGGGCTTCAAAGATAAGATAGAGTTTGACGACGTATGCTTCGACTACGGCGACGGTCCGGTTTTGAAGAATATCAGTTTCACGATACCCAAAGGGAAGACGGTGGC
>CACYEB010000037.1 GCA_902773305.1 uncultured Bacteroidia bacterium | reverse complement strand
TTTTTTGCCCACACAAATATATGAAGACCTTTCGAATTGGTCAACGAATTCGGACACAAAGTGTTACGGATAGTTTCGCTAGAGTCTGAGAGTGTCGGTCACCACGCCGGGAATTTCGTCAGGATAGTGGGTTACGAAAATCAACGTTTTGTTTTTACGGGAGCAGAAGGCCTCGATTACCGCCGCGGCGCGGTGACGCAGGGCAGGGTCGAGCCCCTGGAACGGTTCGTCCAGTATCAGCAGGTCGGGATCTTTCACGAAAGCCCGCACCAGCAATACATATCGCTGCTCACCGCTGGAGAGGGTCAGGTAGCTGCGGTGCGCCAGATGTTCCGCCCCGAACAGCTTCAGCCACTGCATCAGGCAGTCGTCGCCGGCGTGGCAGCCATAGTCAAATCCGCTTCGGACAATCTCCAGCACGGGGATGTCCTCCCTGAAGCTGCTGTGCATCTCGCTGGAGAGATAGCCGATATGCCGTTTTATGTCCCAGATGCTTTCGCCTGTACCGCGCCGACGGTCGAACAGGGTGATGTCCAGTGAGTAGGCGCGCGGGTTGTCGGCATTCACCAGGCTCAGAAGGGTGCTTTTCCCACTGCCGTTGGGGCCGGTTACGTTCCACTTTTCGCCGCAGTGAACCGTCCAGTCGAAGTTGCTGAACAGAAGCCGTTCTCCGTAGCCTATATTCACTCCCCGCATCTCCACGACCTTGCCGAAAGCGGGAGCTTCGCAGAAAAGATTTCCGGCCTGAACGTCGAAATGGCCGTTATCCTTCATTACGGGCACTTCGCCTGCTGTCATCTTGCGTGAAATGCGACCGCCGTCCATAAGATATATATGGGTGACCATCGGCGGTATCCGTTCGATATCGGTCAGGGACATCACGATGCTGACCCCAAGTGAGTGCATCACCTGTTCCAGCAGAGAGCACAGGGCCTGTCGTGTCGCGGGGTCCAGGCCAATGAACGGACTCTCCAGAATCAGTACGTCTGGCCGCCGCAGAAGAGCCCTGGCTATGGAGAACCGCCTCAGTTCTCCGCTGGAAAGCGAGATGATTTCGCGGCCGAGCAGCGGTTCGATGTCTAGCATACTGAACAGTTGCCGCCTCCACTCGCTTTCGCCTTCCTCGAGAAGTTCCCCGGCCAGAGGGGAGGCCTCCCTTTCGAACGCCTGCCATCGTTGCTGGTAGTAGTATTGTGTTTCGGTAGTGGAGTAGGCGTTGTCGAACTTCACTACTCTTATTGCGCTGTAACTGTCGCCGCTCAAATCGAGGTGCAGCGACCCTTCCCGCAGATAGAAACCGCCGCGAATCATCTCCAACAGGGTACTCTTGCCGCTTCCGTTCGGGCCGATCAGGGCGATGGCCTCTCCCTGCCGGAGTTCAAAGGAGGCGGGAGCGGCCAGACGGCGCAGCGGATTGGAAATCACGCCGTCCGAAAGAGAGATGAGAGTTTTGGGATTCATCGCCGTAAAATTACTATTTTTGTCGCGAACTAACGGAAACCTATGAGGAAACTCATCATATTTGACCTTGACGGCACTCTGCTGAACACAATAGGAGGCATCGGCAGCGCCTGCAACGAAATGCTGGCCTGTTTGGGCCTGCCCACTTGGGATTTGCAGGACTACGAGAAGTTTGTCGGTGACGGAAGCAGGATGCTGATAAAGCGCGCCCTCCCTGCCGCCAAGGCGGCCGACGAGGCCTTTGTGGATGCGGCAAGGGACGTCTATCTGAAGTATTACCGTGCCAACCTGGCCCGCGAGACGCATCCTTACGACGGGATGCCCGAGCTCCTGGAAGAGCTTCAGCGCCGTGGAATAGCCCTGGCGGTTGCCTCCAACAAGTTTGACGACGGTGCCAAGTTCCTCATTCCTCATTTCTATCCCGGTATTCATTGGTCCGCGGTGGAGGGCCAGAAGCCCGGCGGCCCGCTGAAACCCGCCCCCGGCATAATAGACGATGCAATCAGGAACAGCAACGCAGCTCAATTGTCCCGCTCCGATATCCTGTACGTAGGTGACTGCGAGGTAGATATCAAGAGTGCCGAGTGTGCAGGCCTGGATTATGTCCTGGTAACCTGGGGATTCCGCCGCCGTTCAGCCCTGGAGGCAGCCGGAGCTAAGAACCTGGTCGATACTCCGGCCGAGTTGTCCCGCTATCTGGAATAGTCCAGCACCCTTTCATAACTTGTTGATATCACAAATAGTATACTGTATTCACAGAATATAGTATTGTATATATTTGTTGCAACATCACACACATTTAATTTTCATGAAACAATCCTATATAGCGTTTGTTTTCGCTATTGTGCTCGCTATAGGCGCAATAGCCCTCGCACACACGGCTACGAGCTGTACCCACACCGCTTCTGAAACCAAGTACCGGGACCCTTCCGCCTTTTCTGCCAACGAGTCGTTCAAGACCATACGGAAGCGTTTCCTGGCCCCGGACGATATGAAACTGGCGGTGTACTGGTACTGGGTCAACGACAATATCTCAAAAGAGGGAGTCGTGAATGACCTGAAGGCTATGAAGCAGGTCGGTATCAACAGGGCGTTCATAGGCAACGTCACCGCCGACCTCCCCTGGGGCGACATCAAGATTCTCTCTCCCGAGTGGTGGGAGGTGATGCACACCGCCCTCAAGACAGCTTCCGAACTGGGCATAGAGATAGGGGTATTCAATTGTCCCGGCTGGAGTCAGTCGGGCGGCCCTTGGGTTAAGCCGGAGCAGAGTATGCGCTACCTGGATTGTGTAGATACCACGGTAGAGTCAGACGGGGGTACCCTCACGGTCCGGCTTGAGAAAGTCGCGCCGGACGCTATGGAGGATGTCCGTGTGATTGCATATCCGGCGATTGAAAGCAGCAGCGTGAGGACCACTGTCATCAAGCACGCAGGCGAGAGGGTGGAAACGACCCTTGAAGGTGAACCGGGAAAGACATACCGTTCTCTTGTCATCACCCCGTTGCCGGGTACGGCCATTATCACCAGGGGTGAATTGATGGCTGGAACCGAAGATGGCTGGCAGAAGTTGACAGACATCGACATAGACCGCAGTAACTCCAATGTCAATGTTGGCTTTATGCCCTACGCTCCGCTTGTGGTGGCTCTGCCTGAAACCGGCGCGCACTCTTTCCGTCTCTCGCTTGCAGAGGCTGGCTCCGGGGCGCTTTCGGTGGAGTTGACGACCCGTGCGATGATAGATCGCTATGCAGAGAAGACTCTTGGCAAGATGTTCCAGACACCGCTGCCGATGTGGGATGCCTATATGTGGCCCGCACAGCCCGAAGCAGTTTCCGGTGCCTGCATCGATCCGGCAAGTGTCATTGACCTTACCGACAAGATGGAGGGGGACGTCCTTACCTGGGATGCACCTGCGGGCAGTTGGACCATATCACGCCTTGCTATGCGGACAACCGGCCAGACCAATGCCCCGGCTTCTCCTGAAGGGACCGGACTTGAAATTGACAAGTTGAGTGCGGAGCATATCAGGTATCATTTTGATAATTTCATAGGCGAGATATTGCGCCGGATCCCAGCCGACGACCGCCGTACCTTCAAGGTCGTGGTAGAGGACAGCTATGAAACCGGCGGAATGGACTGGACAGACGATATGGCGGAGAGTTTTATGCAGAAGTACGGTTACGATCCGACACCATATCTGCCCGCCCTGGGCGGCAAGGTGGTTGGCAGCCGCGATTTGAGCGACCGCTTTCTCTGGGACCTGCGCCGCCTGATTGCCGACCGCGTAGCTTACGACTATGTCGGCGGGTTGCGCGAAGCCAGTCACAAGGTGGGATTGAGCACCTGGCTTGAATGCTACGGCCACTGGGGCTTCCCGGGCGAATTCCTTCAGTATGGCGGCCAGAGCGACGAAGTGGCCGGGGAGTTCTGGAGCGAAGGCTCACTGGGAGATATAGAGAACCGCGCCGCATCTTCCTGCGCACACATATACGGCAAGCGCAAGGTCTGGGCAGAGAGTTGCACCAGCGGCGGCCCCGTCTTCAGCCGCTATCCGCGCATTATGAAACAGCGCCTGGACCGCTTCTTCACAGAAGGCATCAACTCTACGCTGCTCCATCTCTACATACAGCAGCCTTATGAAGACAAGAACCCGGGAGTAGATGCCTGGTTCGGTAACGAATTCAACCGCAAGAACATCTGGTTCAGCCATATGGATGTGTTCGGACGTTATATCAAGCGTTGTAATTTGATGCTTCAACAGGGGCTGTATGTGGCCGATGCGGCATATTTCATCGGTGAAGATGTTCCCAAGATGACGGGAGTTACCGATCCCGCGCTTCCTGATGGCTATTCGTTTGACTATATCAATGCCGAGGTGTTGCTGCGCGACGCCACTGTGGTGGACGGTCGCCTGACACTCCCCGACGGTATGAACTACGGCTTGCTGGTGCTTCCGCGCCAGAATACGATGCGACCCGAAGTACTTTCGAAGATAAAATCGCTGGTGGCCGACGGCCTCACTGTCGTGGGACCTGCTCCCGACGCCTCTCCCAGTCTTGAAAACTATCCGGAGGCTGATGCCGAGGTGCGCCGCCTCGCAACCGATCTGTGGGGAACAAACCAGCGGCAAGCCGTCTCTTATGGATACGGGAAGGTATATGCCGACGGAGTCCCGATTGCCAAGATATTCGAAGAGAAAGGATTGCAGCCGGACTTTACAGTGACAGACGCCCCGGAAGCCAGAATCAAATATATCCACCGTACATTGGACAAGGGGGACATTTACTTCGTGTCCAACCAGTCCGATGTAAGGGTGGAATTTACCGGATCGTTCCGTGTGAGCGGCAGTGCTCCCCAACTGTGGAATCCCCTTACCGGAGAAATACGTCCGCTTCCCCAGTACGATGACGATGGCGCAAAGACCGGCATTCCGATGAGGCTGGAGCCTCTGGAAAGCGCCTTTATAGTGTTCTGTGACCAGAAGCCTGCGGGCCGCCGCTATCAGTTGAATTATCCTCACGAGACGACAGTCGCCACGCTGGGAGACGGTTGGACAATCACCTTTGACACTGCCCGCCGGGGGCCCGAGGGAAAACTGGTACCGGATTCTCTGTTCGACTGGACTGCTTCTGACAACGACGACGTCAAGTATTATTCCGGTGCTGCCCAGTACCGTAACCAGTTTGACCTGTCCCGGATTCCTGAAGGCGATGTCTATATAGACCTGGGGTTCGTGATGGTGATGGCCAAGGTCAAAGTCAACGGCAAGGATGCGGGGGGGGCGTGGACCTTCCCCTACAGGGTCAACATCACGCCTTTCCTCAGGCGCGGGGTCAATACCATAGAGGTTGAGGTTGTGAACAACTGGCAGAACCGTATCATAGGTGATATGCGGCTGCCGGAGGCACAACGCAAGGTGTGGATGACAGTGAATCCGTGGACGGCCGAGTCCCCGCTGCAACCTTCGGGTCTGCTGGGACCGGTAAAAATTGTCGCTTACGATTTGTAATTAAAAAAAACAATTATACCTTTGTGGTCAGAGAGTGTTTATTAATGAATTATCCTTTCTCACATATCTGCCATCATCATCTCTTTGAACAAGAGGTCTAGGTAAGTGTGTGCGAATTTGTAAGTGATACAGGACTTGCCCGGACTTTTACCGTGCAAGTCTTTTTTTATAAAACAAGTAAGTTGAAGTTATGATACGGATAGCAATTCAATCCAAGGGCCGCCTCAGCGAAGATTCGCTGGCGCTGATGGGCGAGGCGGGCATCAGAATAGACGAGTTCAAGCGCAAATTCCTGGCGCGTGCGGTAGACTTCCCCCTGGAAGTACTTTATCTGCGCGACGACGATATCCCCGGTGTGGTGGAGAGCGGCAGTGCCGACCTGGGCATCGTCGGTTTCAACGAAGTGGCTGAGACCGGGGCCGATGTAACGGTTGTAAGGAAAATGGGTTTCGGGGGTTGCCGCCTGTCGCTGGCCATCCCCAAGGAGCAGGAATACTCCGGTCCGCAGTTCTTCTCTGGCAAGCGTATCGCCACGTCCTATCCCAACGTGCTGGCAAAATGGCTGCGCGAACAGGGTGTTGAAGCAGACATCCGCCAGATTATGGGTTCGGTGGAGATTTCGCCGGCCGCGGGAATCGCAGATGCCATATTCGACATAGTTTCGTCTGGCGGAACACTGGTCTCCAATGGTCTCAAAGAGGTGGAGACGGTGCTTCACAGCGAAGCGGTGCTTATTGCCCGCAAAGGTCTGGATGAAGCCAAACAGGCGATCCTGGACAAGATGCTTTTCCGTTTCGATGCAGTTACGGAGAGCGAAGGCAAGAAATATATACTTATGAACATTCCCACGGACAAGGTGTCCGAGGCAGTTAAGATTCTGCCTGCGATGCGCTCTCCCACCGTGATGCCCTTGGCGGCCGAAGGGTGGTGCTCCCTGCACAGCGTTGTGCTTGAAAGAGAACTTTGGGACAAGATAGAGCGTCTCAAGGCGCTGGGTGCCGAAGGTATTCTGGTTTTACACTTGGATAAAGTCATAGACTGATGGAAATCATTTTAAATCCTACCCGGCAGCAGTGGAAGGCCTTGTGTACCAGGGCCGTGGCAGATGATTCGGTGATAGAAGGTCGCGTGAGGGCCATACTTTCACGCGTGGAGGCCGGCGGGGATGCCGCGTTGGTGGAAATAACCCGGGAAGTGGAAGGTCGTGATGCGGACGGAGCAAGAAACAACCCATTCCTGGTCTCACGTGAGCAGATAGAGGCTGCCTCTGCCCAAGTCGATGCCGAACTTAAGGGAGCAATAGCGCGTGCGGCAGACAACATCCGCGCGTTTCACTCTGCCCAGATGCCGCAAAAGGTTGAGGTAGAGACCACTGCTGGCGTGCGCTGCGTACGCCGCAGCCGGCCCATAGACCGCGTGGGGCTCTACATCCCCGGCGGCAGCGCCCCCTTGTTTTCCACTCTGCTGATGCTGGCCATCCCGGCAAAGATTGCCGGCTGCCGCGAGATCGTGCTTTGCACGCCTGCCGGACGCGACGGCAAGATTGCCCCGGCTGTGCTCTATGCCTCAGATTTCTGCGGTGTGGATACCATCTACTCCCTGGGCGGGGCACAGGCCATAGCGGCTATGGCTTTCGGCACCGAAACCATCGCTCCCGTGAGCAAGATATTCGGCCCCGGAAACCGATATGTGACTAAGGCCAAGCAGATGGTTTCGGCTCGCGGCGTGGCCATAGATATGCCCGCCGGCCCTTCTGAGGTGATGGTGCTGGCAGACGACACCGCCGACCCCAGCTTCGTGGCCAGCGACCTGCTTTCGCAGGCAGAGCACGGCCCCGACAGTCAGGCGATGCTGGTGTGCGGCAGCAGGCAGTTTGCAGAGGCCACCGCCGCCGAAGTAGAGCGCCAGCTGGCGCTGCTCCCCCGTAAAAACATCGCAGAGAAAGCGTTGGAGAACAGCCGTATCGTGGTATTTACAGCTGAGGGCATCTCGGCAGCTATCGCTTTCGCCAACGCCTATGCGTCCGAACACCTCATCATATCGATGCGCAATCCCTGGGATGTGGCAGAGCAGATTACCGCCGCCGGCAGCGTCTTCATAGGTAATTATTCGCCCGAAAGCGCCGGCGACTACGCCTCAGGAACCAACCACACGCTGCCCACTATGGGCCTGGCACGCGCATTCAGCGGCATCGGTCTGGATAGCTTTATGCACTCCATTACATATCAAGAACTTACGCGCGGGGGTCTGGAGGGCCTTGGCAGTACAATAATAAAGATGGCCGGGGCAGAGGGTCTGGACGCCCACGCCGCCGCCGTTAAAATACGCCTTGAGAAATGAAAGACATCGGTAAGTTAGTCCGCGCCAACATCGCGGCGCTGCAGCCTTATTCCACCGCGCGTGACGAGTACAAGGGATCGCTTGGTATCCTGCTGGATGCCAATGAGAGCCCTTACGACAACGGTATCAACCGCTATCCTTCCACGTCGCTCAAAGAGCAGCTGCGCTGCAAGGTGGCGGAGCTGAAGGGCATTGCGCCCGAGCGGCTGTTCCTGGGCAACGGCAGCGACGAGGCCATTGACCTCTGCTACCGTGTGTTCTGCGAGCCGGGTCGCGACAACGCCGTGATAATGGCTCCCAGCTACGGTATGTACAGCGTCTGCGCCGACATAAACAACATTAAGCGCCGTATGGTGCTT
>CACYEB010000036.1 GCA_902773305.1 uncultured Bacteroidia bacterium | reverse complement strand
TTGTGGGAAGAGATGGATTCGAACCACCGTAGGCGTAAGCCAGCAGATTTACAGTCTGCCCCATTTGACCGCTCTGGTATCTTCCCAAAATGTGTGAGCCGATAGACGGATTCGAACCCCCGACCTGCTGTTTACAAAACAGCTGCTCTACCGACTGAGCTATATCGGCCTATAGCTTCCCTTCTTTTTGGGACTGCAAAGATATACGGAATTTTTTAATTGCCAAAAATTTCCGTAATTTTTTCGAGGATATCTTCCCACCCCATTTCGCACTCTGCGTATTGCTCGCCCACGGTTGCCTGGTCGATGAACCGGTCGGGTACACCCACCGGAATCACCCTCCGCCGGAGGCCCTTTCCGGAGATGTATTCGCACACCGCGCCGTGCAGTCCGCCGGCCTTCGCTCCGTCTTCAGCAGTGATGATGACAGAGGCGGCTTCGCAGGCGTCGTCAATCGCGTCGGTGTCGATGGGTTTCAAGAAGCGCATATCGTAGTGCAGCACGCTGATGCCCGTGCGGGATGCCGCTTCGGAGGCTGCCCTGGCGCATTTGTTGCCGATGGGCCCAATCGACAGTATGGCGATGCGGCTTCCTTCCCTTAGTTTCTCGGCCCGGCCGGGGATTATTTTCTTAACGGGTTCGTCCCGCCAGGGGACACCTTCTCCGCATCCCCTCGGATATCGTATGATAGTTGCGGGATAGTCGTCTGAGGCGGCGCTTATGAGCAGGTTCCTCAGCTCCGATTCGTTCCTCGCAGAGGCGATGGCAAGATTGGGTATGCAGCGGAAAGCCGCCATATCGAAGACTCCCTGGTGGGTGGCGCCGTCTTCTCCGACCAGACCGGCGCGGTCCAGGCAAAAGACTACCTTCAGGTGCTGAAGCGCCACGTCGTGGATCACGTTGTCGAAGGCGCGCTGCATAAAGGACGAGTATATGTTGCAGAAGGGGAGCATCCCGGCTGCTGCGAGACCTGCCGAGAAGGTCACTGCGTGGGCTTCGGCAATGCCAACGTCAAATACCCGTTCGGGGAATTTGTCTTTCATTATGTCCAGGCTGCTGCCGCGAAGCATCGCGGGGGTGACGCCCACGATGCGGCTGTCGGCCTCTGCAAGTGCGGTGACGGTTTCGCCGAAGACGGTCTGGTAGCGGTCGGCTCCACCCGCCGAACGGCTCTGTTCCCCCGTCTCGGGATCGAACATTCCCGGGGCATGCCATACCGCAGGGTTGTCTTCTGCCGGTTTGTATCCCTTGCCCTTAACTGTCACAAGGTGGAGAATCTTGGGCCCTTCTATCCTTTTCAGACGCTCCAGAAGGGAGATGACCTGGCGCAGGTCGTTGCCGTCGGCAGGGCCGAAATACCTGAATCCCAGCGAATCGAACATTGAAACAGTCTCGCTGTCGTGCAGCAGGAACTTCTTGGTGCTGTGTGTCAGGGCCTGGAGGAATTCCCTGAAGCGGCCTTCGCCCAGTTTGTGCCAGATGCCCGCCTTGATGCGGTTGTAGCTTGCGCCGGAGGTGATGCGCATCAGGTGGCGGTGAAGGGCGTCGCCCGGCACGTCTATGGAGATGCGGTTGTCGTTGAGGATCACCAGCAGGTTGCTCTTGCGGCTGCCGGCATTGTTCAGTCCCTCGAAAGCCAGTCCGCCCGACATCGCCCCGTCGCCGATAACGGCTATATGGTTGGCCTTTATTCCCTTGAGTTCGTCCGCCACGGCAAGTCCCAGGGCTGCCGAAATGGAGGTCGATGCGTGACCCGCCCCAAAAGCGTCATAGATGCTCTCGTCCATTTTGGGGAAGCCGCTGATACCGCCTTTCTCACGGTTGTGCTGGAATTGTTCCCTGCGGCCGGTGATAATCTTATGGGCGTATGCCTGATGCCCGACGTCCCACACTATTTTATCTTTCGGGGTGTCCATCACCTTGTGCAGGGCCACCGCGATTTCCACGGCACCGAGGCTGGAACCTATATGGCCTGGGTTGTGGGAACAGCACTCCACAATATACTCCCGGATCTCTTTGCAGAGAACTTCCAGCTGCCCGATATCCAGAGATTTAAGGTCTTCCGGCGAGTTTATTGTGTCGAGTGTGGGGTACAACTACTTGGTATGGTAAGGGGTGGAATACTCTTCGTCTCTGACGATGGTCTGCTCCCTGTCGGGTCCCACAGAGATTATTTTCACGGGGAGTTTGAGTTCCTCTTCTACGAATTTGATGAAAACCCTGAATTCATAAGGGAAGTCGCTCTCGCTGCGCACCCCGCCCAGGGGCTTGTGCCATCCCTTGAACTCCTTGTACACCGGCTGGATGTCCGCACGGGTGTCGAAAGGGAAAATCTTGCAGGGTTCGCCGTCCACAATGTAACTGGTGGCCACCTTGATGGTGTCAAAGTCGTCCATCACATCGGCCTTCATCATCACCAGGTCGGTGACACCGTTTAGCATAACGGCATATTTGAGCGCTACCAGATCCAGCCAGCCGCAGCGTCTCGCACGTCCGGTGACCGCTCCGAATTCGGCACCGCCGATGCGCAGCCTCTCGCCCGTCTCGTCGTTCAGCTCGGTGGGGAAGGGACCGCTGCCCACGCGGGTGCAGTATGCCTTGAAAATGCCATAGACCCTGCCGACGTGGCCGGGAGCTATACCCAGGCCGACGCAGGCGCCGGGGCAGATGGTGTTGGACGAGGTCACGAAGGGGTAGGAGCCGAAATCGATATCGAGCATGCTTCCCTGGGCCCCCTCGGCCAATATCTTCTTATTGTTTTCCAGACACTCGTTGGCAAAGTATTCCCCGTCTATCAGCCTGAATGACTTGAGGTAATCTATGGCCTCCAGCCACTCGGCCTCGTGCTCTTCTGCATTGAACTGGAAATCGAACTGCCTGAGATATTCCAGATGTTTCTGCTTGAGCGTAGAGAACCTCTCCTTGAAATCGGAGGCGAGTGTGTCGCCCACGCGCAGGCCGATGCGGCTCACCTTGTCGGTATAGGTGGGACCGATTCCCTTGAGTGTGGAACCGATCTTGGATTTGCCCTTCGAAGCCTCCTGTGCGGCATCGATAATCTTGTGGGTGGGAAGTATGAGATGACACTTCTTGGAGATGTAAAGCCTCTCTCTCAAGGGAACTCCGGCGGCTTCGATAGCTTCGCATTCGCTGCGGAATGTGACGGGATCGAGCACAACGCCGCTGCCCACAATGTTTATCGTACCCTTTCTGAAAGCACCGCTGGGGATGCTTCTCAGAACATATTTCTTGCCGTCAAAATGAATGGAATGGCCGGCATTGGGCCCTCCCTGGAAGCGTGCTATTATCTGGTATGTCTCAGCCAGGACATCCACAATTTTACCTTTTCCCTCGTCGCCCCACTGCAGGCCCAGTACAACATCAAGTTTCATATGTATCCAGAATAATTATGTATCCCGAAACCGGCAAGGTTCACCGATCGGGGCCGCTAAGTTAGCGTGAATACTTGAGAATAGAAAATTTTAATAAATTTGTACGTATGCAAAGACGTGACTTTTTCAAGACTACCGCCCTGATGGCGGTCTCCGCTGCCCTGCCTGCCTGCAAAGGGGCGGTGCAAGGCGGCGCGTCGGATAGTCTGGAGATGGACTGGCGCCCGTACACCGGGCAACTCAAATACACTTTCACCATTGCGACCTATTCGCGGACCTTCACGCCGCTGGTGCTGGTGAGGCTGCGCTGGCGGGAATTTACCGGCTACGGCGAGGCTTCGATGCCACAGTACCTGGGGGAAAGTACCGGGTCGGTAACAGCTTTCCTGGCCCGTGTCGCCTCCGAGGTGCTGCCCCGGTTCAAGGACCCTTTCCTCACGGAGGCCATCCTGACGGAAGTGGATGCCCTCTCGGAGCGGGACACGGCGGCCAAGGCGGCGGTGGACATAGCCCTGCACGACCTCCTGGGCAAGATTATGGGGCGGCCATGGTGGCAGATATGGGGCTACGATGCCGCAAACACCCCCTGCACGTCATATACCATAGGATATGACGACAGCGACGACGTCGTGAACGAAAAGATAGAGGAGGCCTCCTGGACCAAAGTCGTCAAAGTAAAGCTCGGGATGGGGGAGGAGAAGGATAAGCGGATGATCAACCTCATCAGGGCAAAACTGGATACCGTGATTTGTGTGGATGCCAACCAGGGCTGGAAAACCAGGGAAGAGGCCCTGGAGATGATATACTGGCTTGCCGAGCGCAACGTCAGCTTCATAGAACAGCCGATGGCCAAGGAGAAACTGGACGATGCGGCCTGGATCACGGAGCGCAGTCCGCTGCCCGTCATAGCCGACGAGGCGTGCCAGCGGCTCGCCGACATCCCCCGGCTGAAAGGGGCATACGACGGCATCAATATCAAGCTGATGAAATGCACCGGTATGAGGGAGGCGCACCGCATGGCCGAGATGGCCCGCGGCCTGGGGATGGAGGTGATGCTGGGTTGTATGACAGAGACGTCGGTAGCGGTTTCTGCAGCGGCCCAGTTGAGTCCCGTGGCGCGCTGGGCCGACCTGGACGGCAACATACTCCTGTCCAACGACTGTTTCAGCGGTATGATACTCACAGATGGAAAAATTACTTTAAACGATAAACCGGGTATCGGAGTCGAGCCCGCTAAACCTTTTGAGGAGTTATGAAAAAAATCTTACTGACACTGACGATAGTTTTCGCGGCTCTGGCTGTCCGGGCGCAGGAGGCTGATACCACGCTTACCGCCCAGGGACAGGCAGTATCGGAAAAAGACACCACGGCAACCCCGACCTGGGATATGGAGGTGGCCTTTGCCGTGCGCGACACCTGCACCCTCTCTATGGATATCTATTTCCCCGACGACGATAAGCAGAAGCATCCCTGCGTACTGTTTGTCTATGGCGGCGGATTCATCCAGAACAACCAGAAGGAGATCTCCAACAGGCGCTTCTGCCGCCGTCTGGCCGATGCCGGATTCGTGGCTGTTGCAACCGATTACCGTCTGGGTCTGAAGGGAGTAAAGAACACCGGCCTGTTGACGATGGCCGAAAACCTGGACAAGGCGGTGAAACTCGCCACGGAGGATCTCTTCTCTGCCGTCCAGTATCTGGTAACGTACGCCGACGAGATGTGCATCGACCCTTCGCAGATAATACTTGCGGGCAGCAGTGCCGGAGCCATCACCGTGTTGCAGGCCGACTACGAACTGTGCAACCGCACCGCACTTGCGGCGGCGATGCCGTCCGGTTTCCGGTTTGCGGGAGTCATCTCCTTCTCCGGCGCCATTTTCTCCCGGAACGGAAAATGCAAATGGACTGCACAGCCTCCCGCACCGACTCTCTTTTTCCACGGGACTTCCGACGAACTTGTCACCTACGACAAGATACAGTTCTTCAATATGGGATTCTACGGGACCAGGTCACTCGTAGAGCGCTTCGAGAAATTTGACTATCCATATATGTGCATACGGTTTTCAAACCGTTACCACGAAGTTGCGGCCTTTATGAACATCTGCTTCAACCAGACCGTGGGGTTCATAGAGCAGTATGTATTCAACAGGAAAAACTGGCAGGTAGACATAACCGTCACCGACCCCGACTTTGACATCGCCAAGCCCTGGGCCTTCACCCCCAAGGACCTGTACAAGTAAGGTACTTCCCGTTTCCCGCTCCTTTCCCTGCGTTCACAGCTACTCGCACCTGAGGGCTTCCACCACGTTGATGCGGGCGGCACGGCGGGCGGGCAGGGTGCAGGCGGCGATGCCGGTGGCCAGGCTGATTGCCTGGGCCAGTAATATCCAGTCCCAGGGGACGGTAAATGAGGTGTGGGTTACCGCTGAGAGAATATTGCCGCAGAGTATCCCCAGCAGGGTTCCGGCAACGCATCCCGCTTCGCAGATAAGCAGTGCCTCGCACAGGAATCCGATCCTGATGTCGCCCCGCGTGGCCCCCACGGCCCTCCGGATGCCGACCTCCCTGGTGCGTTCCGCCACGCAGATCAGCATTATGTTGGCCAAGGCAACCGCCGCTCCGCAAAGGGTAAGCAGTCCGATGATGAGTGCGATGTATTTCAGGCTCCCTCCCAGCCGTCCGATTTCGCGCACGGCCGCACTCCCTTCTATGATTTCGAAGTCAGATTCTGCGCCCGGGGCGAGATGACGGATATTTCTCATCAGATGTTCTGCGCGGGCGACCGCCGCCCCGGAATCCATCTCCCGGGAGACGGCGATGTCGATGCTGAAACTGCTGTGCTCCCCTATGAGGGAACCCGAGGCAGAACACAGGGGAATGAACACTGTGTTGTCGGTGATGATTCCCAGCAGCGAAGACCGGTCTTTGATGATGCCCGCCACCAGGAATGTGTGCCCGCCGATGCAAATTTGCGAGCCGATGGCCCCGGACGGCCTGCTGCATATCTGCGAGGCGACTCTCTTGCCGATGACGCACTCGCTGCCAAGATGGCTGAACCCGCGTCCCTGTCCGACTTCCATTGCGTTACAGCCGAAATAATCCCCGTCGAAAGCTATGACGGTAGTCTGAGGAGCAAGCCTGCGGCCCCCGCTTTTGAGTTCGGTCAGCGGCGGCAGGCAGGTATAGACTGCACATCTGCCGGCGTCGAATGCGTCGGCAAACAGCATTGCCTCCACGCAGCTGATCGTAGAAGAGCGCCCCCGTGCCTGGCTTTGGCGGGAGGCCTTGGCCGGAGCGATGCTGATGCGCTGGGCATCGGTGCCAAACGCATTTTCAAGCAGTGCGGCCAGCGAATCGATGGCTGTCTGGGCTCCCACCAGGCACGTGATGCCCAGGGTGACTATGACCACGGTCAAAAGAGAACGTACTTTGCTTGTCTTGATGTTGGAGGCCGCAGTGCTGACTGCATCGGCCAGATAAGAGAACACTCCCTTCAAATCTTTCGCCTTCATATCTCTGCAATATTTTAGATGTCCGAATATACGACTAAATCCGGACAGCTGCAAGAGAAATGGAAAAATCAGTCGAGAGAGTAGCGCATCTCGCCGTCCACGAAGGTGTTGTGGACTATGAAATTGTCGTCTATGAGGGCCACGTCGGCGGTGAACCCGGTTTCAATGCGGCCGATGTTCTTGTATCCGAGACTGTGTGCGGCGTTGAGGGCGCCGGCACGGACGGCTTCGCTCAGCGGCAGTCCGGTAATCTCAACCACGTTCTTGAGGGCGACGTTCATACGGAGCACGCTCCCTGCAAGGGCGGCATTCTCGCGGAGCCGCGCAGCCCCGCCGGAAACCATCACCGGCAGTCCTCCGAGGTCATATTCCCCGTCGGGCATTCCCGCGGCGCGCATTGCGTCGGTAATGAGTATCATATGGTCCACGCCCTTAACCTTGAACGCCAGTTTGATCATATTCGGACTGGAGTGCAGCGTGTCGCAGATCATCTCGGCAAACACATTGGTATGCAGCAGTCCGGCGCCCACCAGACCGATTTCGCGGTGGTGCAGGGGGGTCATCTGGTTGCAGAAATGGGTGAGGTTGCGCAACCCCTTGGCGTAGCAGCGCTTGAACTCGGCATACTTGGCTGCGCTGTGGGCGGCGCTGGGGACGATGCCCATAGCCAGCAGGTCCGTCACAAAGGAGTCGCCGCCGGGGAGTTCCGGGGCGAAGGACACCTTGTGTATGGGGTAGATATCGTTCAGTTTCTGAACCAGATTGATGTCAGGCATACGCACGAAAGAGGGGTTCTGGGCGCCCACTTCGCTCGGGTTGATGAAGGGACCCTCCAGATGCACACCCGGCATCTTGACACCCTTGCCGTTGTAATGGGCTATGGAGTCGAAGGCGGCCGAAAGGGCCTCTTCGCTCTGGGTGAGCGTCGTGGGGAGCATCATAGTGACCCCCTCCTTGAGTTTGTTGATACCGATGGTGTTCACCCCTTCGACATCTCCGTCCGTGAAATCGCAGTTGTTGCGGCCGTGGCAGTGGATGTCAATCATTCCGGGAATCGCAGTGAGCCCGTTGGCATTTATGGTGAGGTCGGCGTCCGGCAGGCTTTCGCCCGGAGTCAGGATGCTGTAAATGATATTGTCCTTGAAAAGGATGCTTCCGTGTTTGACTTCAAAACCCGGCGACGCGATGTTGCAATCTCTTATGAGTGTACGCATAACAACAAGTATTATCGTGATTTACAAAGTTACAAAGATTAATAATCCCGTTGTACCGGTTTGCTAATAAATTTTAATTGCATAAATTTGCAACTTAATGCATTAATTATTGTAACTACAAGATGTACAAGGGAAAAAACAACCGCAGTGATGCGTCAGCCCCTCAAAAAAAATCTTCCGGGCGGTTTCGTTTGACTGACGGTCGCAAGCCCGGCAAGGGTACCGGACGCGGCAAGTATTACACGCCCAGAGGCGTAACCAAGGATGCCGGTAATGAAAAGGCCGACAACGGGGAGACCCGTCTGAACAAATTCATAGCCAATTCGGGCATCTGCTCCCGCCGCGAGGCCGATACCTACATCCAGACCGGCCTGGTAACTGTCAACGGCAAAATAGTCACGGAACTCGGCACCAAGGTCAAACCGGGCGACGACGTCCGCTTCAACGGCGAGCGCCTGAAGGGAGAGCAGAAGGTCTATCTGGTGATGAACAAGCCCAAGAACTATGTCACCACGATGAGCGACCCTCACGCAGAGAACACGGTAATGGAACTCATATCCAAGGAGAAGTGCCCTCAGCGGGTATTTCCGGTAGGCCGTCTGGACAAGGCGACGACGGGTGTCCTGCTCTTTACCAACGACGGCCCGCTGGCGGAGAAACTTATGCACCCCTCTTACGAGACCAGGAAGATTTATCAGGTAGATCTGGACAAGAATCTCAAGGGCAGTGACTTTACGGCAATCGTAAACGGCATAAAGCTCGAAGACGGCGAAATCCACGCCGACAAACTCTCATATATCGATGACAACCGCAGCAAGATAGGCATTGAGATCCACAGCGGCCGCAACCGCATCGTCCGCCGCATATTCGAGCATCTTGGATACAAGGTCAAGAAACTTGACCGCGTATATTTCGCAGGCCTGACGAAGAAAAACCTCAAGCGCGGCCAGTGGCGTTTCCTGACAAGGGAAGAGGTCAATTTCCTGATGATGGGAGGGGAGAGGTAGATGCCTGGCACCAACCACAGATCGGGATTCGTGAATATCGTGGGCAACCCCAACGTGGGAAAGTCCACCCTGATGAATGCCCTGGTGGGCGAGCGTCTGTCAATTGTCACATCCAAGGCGCAGACGACCCGGCACCGCATTATGGGTATAGTGAACGGTGACGATTACCAGATAGTTTATTGCGACACCCCCGGCATACTGAAACCCAAGTACCGGTTGCAGGAGAGTATGATGGATTTTGTGGACACCGCCATGGGCGATGCCGACGTTATCCTCTATGTGACCGACGTCGTGGAGCAGCCCGACAAAAACGAAGATTATGTCGCAAGGCTCGCAGCCTTGACCTGCCCGGTAGTGCTTGTCATAAACAAGATAGACAAAAGCGACCAGGAGCGCGTGGCCTCCCTGGCCGCCTGGTGGCGTGAGCGTCTTCCGAAAGCCGACATCTTCGCCGCTTCGGCACTGGAGAGATTCAACGTAGAACAGATATTCGAAAGGATCAGGGAGCTGCTTCCCCAGAGTCCGCCCTGGTACGACAAGGATGTGTTCACCGACCGCAGCCTCCGATTCTTCGCCTCCGAGATAATCCGCGAAAAGATTCTGGAGAATTATGAAAAGGAGATACCATACTGCACCGAGGTGGTGATAGAGGAGTTCAGGGAGAGCGAGGAGCGTTACGACATCCGGGCGGTGATAAACGTGATGCGCCCTTCGCAGAAAGGGATAATCATCGGTAAGGGCGGGGCCGCCCTGAAGAAGACTGCCACCGCGGCCCGCATCGAAATGGAGCATTTCTTTGAAAAGAAAGTGTTCCTGACAGTTTATGTCAAGGTAGAGGAGAACTGGCGCGACGATCGCGGCATGCTGCGCCGTTTCGGATATATTCAAGATTAGACTATGAGCGAAGAGAAAAACAGCAAAGAGCAGAAATTCAACAGGGTGATAAATGCCGGTGAAAACCGCTACAAGTTGCCCGGTATGTTCAAGGACTGGTTCCTGGACTACGCCTCTTATGTGATGCTCGACCGTGCGGTACCATACATCGAAGACGGTCTCAAGCCTGTCCAGCGCCGTATCCTGCACACTCTCAAGCTCAACGAAGACGGCAAGTTCCACAAGGTGGCGGGCATCGTGGGCGACACCATGAAATATCATCCCCACGGCGACGCCTCCATCTACGACGCCCTGGTTTCGATACAGCAGAAGGGCCTCCTGATAGACGGACAGGGCAACTGGGGCAACATCCTCACCGGCGACAAGGCGGCGGCAATGCGTTATATCGAGGCCAAGCTGAGCAAATTCGCGCTTGAGGTGGTTTACAATCCCAAGATCACCGAATGGGAATATTCCTACGACCGTAACAACCTGGAGCCGGTGTGCCTGCCGGTCAAATTCCCGCTGCTGCTGGCACAGGGCACTATGGGCATCGGTGTCGGCCTGCGCGTGGAAATCCTCCCGCATAACTTCAACGAACTGATAGACGCCAGTATCGCCGCCCTCCGCGGCAAGGAGGTGGATATCTATCCCGACTTTGCAACCGGAGGCATCGCCGACTGTTCCAAATACAACGGCGGGCAGCGTGGCGGGCGCGTGAGGGTGCGTGCCACCATCACCAAGCGCGACAAGCGGACCCTGGTGATAGAGGATATCCCCTACGGCGAAACGACCCGCAGCGTGATCGACTCCATCATAGCCGCCAACGACCGCGGCAAGATCAAGATCAAGAAGGTGGATGATTTCACCGCCGAAAAGGCGTAGATAGTGATCCAGCTCGCGCCCGACATCTCTCCCGACAAGACCATAGACGCCCTGTACGTGTGCACCAAATGCGCCGTGAGCCTCTCTCCCAATGCCGTGGTCATCAAGGACGGCCGTCCGGAGTTTATGTCGGTCAACGAGATACTCAGCTACAGCGCATTCCATACCCGCAAGCTTTTCGAGCAGGAACTGGGAGTGTAGCTGGGCGAGCTCGAAGACGACTGGCACCGCATCTCTTTGGAGAAGATATTCTTCGAGAAGAAGATTTACCGTGTTCTGGAAAACGACGCTTCCACCTGGGAGGAGCAGGTGGCCGACGTCACTGCCGAGATGAAGAAGTACCAGAGCCTGGTAAAGCGGGAAATCACCTCCGAAGACATCCTCAAGCTGGTTGAAAAGCCGGTGCGCAAGATATCCAAGTTCGACATCAAGGCGGCCGACGACCGCATCCGCAGCATAGAGCAGCAGATGGAGCAGATCCGCTACCATCTGGAGCATCTGACGGAATACACGATCGACTATTTCAAGAATCTCAAGAAGAAGTACGGCGATGCGTTTCCCCGCCGCACGCGTCTTGAAGAGTTCGAGACCATCCAGGCGCAGACAGTCGTGGTGGCCAACTCCAAACTCTACTGCAGCCGCGAAGAGGGTTTCGTGGGGACAGACCCCAAGAAGATGGGCAATCCAGAGTATATGTGCGACTGCTCTGACATAGACGACATAATAGTGTTCCTCAGAAACGGCGATTATATCGTCACGACCGTCAAGGACAAGGAATTCATCGGCAACGACATCATTTATGCGGGCGTATTCAAGAAGGGAGACGACCGCACCATATACAACGTGATATACCGCGACGGGAAAGGCGGACCGTACTACGTGAAACGCTTTGCCGTTACCGGCGTTACGCGCAACAAGACCTACAACCTCACCCAGGGCAAGCCTGGCACCCGCATAGAGTGGTTTACCGCCAACGGCAACGGTGAGGCGGAGAGCGTGAGGGTTTACTTCCGCAACCGTCCCGGCATCCGCAAGACGACCGATGCCTACGACTTTGCGACGCTCGCCATCAAGGGCCGTTCCAGCCGGGGCAACCTGCTCACGCGCAATCCCATTCAGAGGATTCAGCTCAAGAGCGCCGGCGTCTCTACCATCGGCGGCAAGGAAATATGGTTTGACGAAGATATCCAGCGTCTGAACGATGCCGGCCGGGGCGTATCCCTGGGCGAATTCCAGCAGGATGACAAGATATTGGTAGTGCTCAAGAACGGCTGCTACTACACTACGTCGTTCGATTTGAGCAACCGCTACCAGGGCGACATCATCCGCATAGAAAAGTTGGACCCCGCGGCCGTATATTCGGTCGCATACTACGACAAAGAGTCCAAGTTCTTCTATGTGAAGCGTTTCAGTTTCGAAGTGAGCGACAACAAGGAGCAATGTTTCATAAGCGAGGCTCCCGGCTCCAAGTTCTGCGATATCTGTTGTGATTCATACCCCCGTCTGGAGGTTACCTTCAAGGGGAAGAACGCCTCACACGAGCCTGAGATAATTGATGTCGCCGAGTTTATCGGCAAGAAATCCTTCAAGGCAAAGGGTCGCCGCGTGAGCAATCTGGACGTCGCAAAGGCGGTGTTCGTGGAACCTTTCCCAGAGCCGGAGTTCTCGGTGGACGACAATGACGTAACTGCGGCCGATACCATAGAACTGCTCGACGGCGATGAAGTTGACAGGGCACCGGAGAATATCAGCACAGAAGAGGCCGCCAAGATACTGGAAGGTCACCTTGAAGATGGCGGAGATTCCGAATCCGACCGGGACGAAGGCCCCATAGAACTCACGCTTTTCTAGGATGATTGTAGCCCTCACAGGTTTTATGATGTGCGGCAAGAGTTCCTACGGCCGTGCGCTGGCCGAGTTGCTCGGCCGGGAATTCATCGACCTGGATTTCGAGATAGAAAAGGGTGTCGCACCGGGCGACATCATCCGCGCCAAAGGCGAAGCGGCGTTTCGCGAAGAGGAGACTGCCGCTCTGCGACGGGTCCTTTCCCGCACGCAAGACTGCATCCTGGCCCTTGGCGGTGGAACCCCCCTTCGCGAAGAGAACCGCGACCTGCTCAAGGCTGCCGGTTGCAGGGTCATCTGGCTCAAGGCTTCCCTCGAAGACTCGGTCTTCAATCCGGAGTGGAGTACACTGACGGCGACAAGACCGCTTCTGGATGGCGGAGACAGGGAGCGGATCGTACAACTCTGGGAAAGCCGCATCCCGGTATATCAGGCTGTGGCGGACTGCACGGTTGTCACTGACGGCAAGACTGCCGGGCAGATCCTCTCCGAACTGGAATCTCTGGCCCGACAGTCAAATATACAGGGCAGCGCCCCGGTATTATAACTCAAAAGTATAAGAGAGGCCGCAGCCGAGGACTACGTAATTCTTCTTGAAAAGGGGATTGTAGGTATCCTGGATGAAGACAGGCAGACTGAAGTTTTCGCCGATGGAGAAGTTGTAGCCGCACTGCAGGCTCAGGTTCACCACCTTGAAACCTTCTGACTCATACATATCGTCTGAACGGTAAGGAACGGCACCGGCTGTGGCGCAAACCGAGAAGTCACCGAACTTGTAGGGCAGGGCGATTTCTGCATAAGAAGAGAAAGCCCGTTTGGCGGATTCGCCTTCCCAGTTGAAGTCGTCACCCAGCACGAAAGTGTTCCAGGACAGGGTCAGCGGGAGAAACTCAAAGGGCAGCTCATAAGAGAGAGACAGTTCCAGATTGTCACTGTAACCGCCGATGCCAAGGTTGTTCCCGCAGCCGTATTCCTGAGCCATAAAGGTAAAGCCCTTGAATGAAGCAGCAGCCCATACGTCCATCTCCAGATAGTGACTGCGCTGGAGTTCGGTAATACTGCAATAACCCAGTTCAAAAGAGAAATCATCCTTCTCATAATTGAGCGTTGCCGTGGGGGTCAGGGTAGGGGTTTCGCTCAGGGCGTAGCCTCGCCACATATACTGTGTGGCGGCATCGGTGCCGATAGAGAAAGACCACTCACCCTTTTGGGCGAAAACACCGGTTGCGCACATTAAAGAAACCACTGCGCACACAAAAAGCTTTTTCATTTCTTGATAAAGGTGTATTAAAGTGATTAGAATGGTAAATCATCCACATCCGTGGG
>CACYEB010000035.1 GCA_902773305.1 uncultured Bacteroidia bacterium | reverse complement strand
GTGGGCTGCTGCCCCTCCAAGGCCAAGGAGAAGAAAGGCTGGACGCGCTTCCTGCCGGCAATCCTTACCCTGGCCCTGCTGGCAGCCGGCATCATCTTAGGCAACAAGTTTGAACTTCCCACCATCAGCGAGACCTGGGGTCTTGAAGAGGGTATGAAGTTGGAGACGGTGAAAGTCAGCGGCCTCAAGAGCGTCAAGTGCTACGGCAGTTCAATGGCCTTCAAGGCCAAGATGGAGAAGGTCCCCGGCGTTCACTCCGTGAAGACCTATGTGGGCAGCCACACTGTCGAGGTGGGCTATGACCCCAAGGTGACCAATGCAGAAGCCATCGAGAAACAGATATTCGTACCTTCCAAGTTCAAGATCGCCACCCCCGACCCTGAGCAGACTCCCGCCCTTAAGGTGGTTACCCTCAGGGTGGAGAAGATGCACGACAAGATGGATTTGAACTACTTCGGTCTGCAGTTCCGCGACGAAGAGCGCCCCGTATACGGCGTGGAGAGCGAGTATGACTGCCCCGTGGTGGTACGCGTGTTCATGGACCCCGCCGCAGAATCGGACGAGGCCTGGTTCAAGGAGATCGTGAACCGAAAGAAGCTGGTTATGAAGGCTGGCGAGAAGGTCACCGAGATACCTATGGGTCTTGAATATGTCCGTATGGAGCCCGGCGTGGACACCATAGCCACCGCCGACTTCCTGAAGCGTATGTTCTCTCCCTTCAAGGCCGAATACAGCGGCAAATATCCCAGCGGCGACACCACCGTGGTCCGCAAGCGTACCGAGGTGTATGCCGGCCGGCCGCAGTATATCCTTGAGTTTGAGGATGCGCGCTACGAAAAGCCGCTCGTGACCCGTTCGCTGCCGTTTTTGAGCAACCATCTCTCCAAGGAAGAGGGTGTGATTGCCACCTATGTGGTCCTCAACGACCGACTGAAACCGGCGCTTCAGATACGTTTCGCGGCTCCGGCGACGGCAGAGCGCATCTGGGAACTGATGACTATGGAAAAGTGGACCATTACCTACAAGAATGACGAAGAGAAGGTAGAGGATGCCCGTCTCAAGTTTGACAAACCGGGCGAAGTCCGCCCCTACGCCATAGCTGAATAGGTTATGAAGAGGTATGTCGCAGCAGTCGCCGCCGTCCTGATGGCTTTCCAGGCGGCAAGGGCCGACGAGGGGATGTGGATGATAAATGCCATCAGCCGGGCCCTGGAGACCAATATGCACGAGCGGGGGCTTCTGCTCGATGCGAAGGATATATACGATGCCGACGCTCCCGGAGCGTCCGTCGCCGACGCCGTGGTGTCGCTGGATTTCGGCTGCACCGGCAGCGTGGTTTCGAACCGCGGCCTGGTGATAACCAATCACCACTGTGCCTATGCCGATGTCCACGCCCTCAGCACCCCCGGGCACAACTATCTGGAGGATGGTTTCTGGGCGGGGTCGGATGCCGAGGAGATTCCCATTCCGGGCAAGAGAATCCAGTTCCTGCGCAGGGTTATCGATGTCACTGAAGAGGCCAGGGCGCTTTCCGATGCCCAGCATCTGGAGGGGAAGGCGATGGGTTTCCGCCGTCTGAGTTATCTGATGGAGAAGAAATATCAAGAAGAGACGGGTCTTATCGCTTCGCTAAACTCTATGTGGAGCGGCTCCAAATACTATATGGCACTCTACGAAGAGTATTCCGACATCCGCCTGGTGGCGGCTCCGCCGGTAAGCATCGCCGCCTTCGGCGGTGACATAGACAACTGGGAGTGGCCACAGCACAAATGCGACTTTGCGCTGTACCGCATCTACACCGCGCCCGACGGCAAGCCGTCGGAGTATTCATCCAGGAATGTTCCCCTGAAGCCGACCCGTGTGCTGGAGATAGCGCCTCAGGGACTCAAGGTAGGGGATTTCACTATGGTGATAGGCTATCCCGGGCGCACCAGCCGCTACTCGTCTTCCGCCAAGATACGTTACGAGACCGAGGTGACCCTGCCCGTTGCCAATGATATCCGCCGCCGGCAGATGGAAATCATCTCCAAATGGATGAATGCCGACGGGAAGGTGCGTCTAATGTATTCCAACCGCTTCTTTTCGCTGAGCAACGTGCAGGAGTTGCAGGAGGGCGAGGTGATGTGCATCGGCCGCTTCGGCGTGCTGGATTCCGTAAAGCGGCAGGAGAAGCGGCTGCAGCAGTGGATAGAGGCCGCCCCCGACCGCAAGCAAGAGCTGGGCGGCCTGCTTTCGGAGCTGGACCGCACCTATACTGCGATTGCTCCGGCGGAGAAGAACCTTGCATACTATCGCGAGGCCATAATCCGCGGCATCCGCGTGCGTATGATAGCTACCCGCGTAAACAATCTGGTCCGCGGCAAAAATGCCGCCGAGCAGGCTCCCTTCAACCGCAAGGCTCTGGGCGGTCATCTGGCGGAGATGGATCCCAGGGTGGAGAAAGAGCTCTGGCGCTACAATGCCGAGGTCTATATGGAAAATGTGGACAGCTGTTTCTGGACCGCCGGGCAGAAGGCGGCGTATGCCACCTACGGCAAGGACTACGACGCTATGTGCGAGAACCTCTGGAGGGGCAGTTGGATCACCGATTTCGACTCTCTCAAAAAGTATGTCACCACCGACGCCCTGCCCGATGAGAAGATGTTCCAGGACACCCTCTATCAGTTCCTGATGGAGAACAGGATGCCCGACTTCAACGCTGCGATAGACAAGGCGGCCGCCGGTGACAATGTGACCAACCTGGGCCGCAAATATACGCGTGCCCTCTATCAGATGCGGGAAGAGGCCGGCGTGCCCCAGTATCCCGACGCCAACAGCACAATGCGGCTCACCTACGGTACGGTGGGCGGCTACAGCCCGAGGGACGGCGTCATCTGCGGCGCTTTCAGTACCCCGGCCGGCCTGCTGGCCAAGCACGACCCCGCCGACTATGATTTTTGCCTTAAAGACGACTGGCGGCTGATGCTCCAGACCGGGAACCCTCCCCGGGCCGTCAATTTCATTACGGACAATGATATCACCGGCGGAAATTCGGGCAGCCCCGTGCTGAATGCCCGCGGGCAGCTGGTGGGGCTGGCGTTTGACGGCAACAAGGAGTCGCTTGCAAGCGATGTCTATTATACTCCGGGCTACAACAAGTGCGTGTGCGTGGATATACAATTTGTATTATGGACCCTGCAGCACTACGCCAAAATGGACCGGGTGCTTTCGGAGATGAATGTAAAGTAAACAATGATAATTGATATGATTAAAAGACTATTATCGGGTTTGGCGCTGCTGCTTGCATCGGCGCTCGCCCTTTCGGCCCAGAGTTACACACCCGTTGACAATATGCCCGAGGCGAAGGTCCCGTTCGCTGCCGATCCGGCCTGGGGCTCAGTGAAGGCCGCAGGCTTCGGCTGGGGCTCTTTGGATGTCCGCTACGACAAGTTCCGGGTTCCGCTGGCCAATGCCCGCGGCGACATCCGCCAGACTGCCTGGCGTGCGGAGCGCGTCAGTTTCCAGGC
>CACYEB010000034.1 GCA_902773305.1 uncultured Bacteroidia bacterium | reverse complement strand
GAGCATCCACCCCATTCCGGGATTTACGAGGGCCTCCCCGTTGTCCACGGGAAAAGCCTTCCTGGTCTGGGAGTGAAGCGGTGTCAGGGACGGATGGAAAACCAGGCACACGGCTGCCAATAGGGCTGATAATCTGTTCATAGCGGCTATCTTACAGTGGGTGAACAGGTAAATATAGCATTTTTCTCATATTTTTTTCCATATCTTTGTCGGGCCATTACAGAAATAACCATAGATATGAAATCAATTGCCAGAGTAATCATCTGCGCCTTCGCCATCATTGCCGCAAGCCCGGCTTTTTCCTCCTGCGATAAGGAAGAGGCAAAGGGGCCCTGTTTCGTCTACGCCGCCGACACCGCCAAGCCCATGCCCGACGTACTGGAGATAAAAATCGGACAGCCTGACAATCCGGCATTCGTCCCTTCCGACGGCAAAAAACCCGTGGCCTACGACGATGCCCACCTCGTCCATTTCATGTTCGACAAAAAAGACACAGGCAACGACAAGTTCACCGTTTCCAGCATCTCAGCCGGATTGTACGACCTGGAAGGATGGGTGTTCGCTTTCAAGGCGAAGACCGGGGGAGACAAAGCGGCGGAACCCGGCGACACCGACATGGTAACCATCGTGTATGACAACGACGGCATCTCGATAGTCAAGAGGTTGAAGCTAGTAGCGGTGAAGTAGTATATTGTATGCTTTTTAGGTTTATTTTTGGGCTTTTCTTCGCATCCGGCTCACAAATTTTGCTTTTTAAGACTAACTGTTGTAATTTGCGCCCGATTTTTGGCTTTAATAGAAGAAACAATGAAAGAGAATGAGTACGAATCCCCCAGCTGGTCATTTATCGACTTGATCACTGAGTCCAACTTCCTCCAGACCGGCGGCCACGATGCACCCATCGTCGACGACGATGATGAACCTCTCGCGTAACATTTAAATTGCAGATACGTTATGAAAAAATATCTTTACATTTCGCTGGCAGTCCTCCTTGCCGTCTGCTGCAGCAAGAATACTGAAAACGGTGTTTCCGATACCGTCAGGACCAAGCTTGTTCCCATGAAAGTCGAGGCCGGTTTCGGCACCAAGACCGTCATGGCCGTCAGGGATGGTAAAAGCTATATAGATTTCGTCGCAGGTGACGAAATCGGCATCTGGGACGGTTCCGAGGTAATGCCCTTCACCGCCGAATCGAGCGGCAACAGCACCGCCTTCGACGGAAACGTCAATGTAAATGAAGACGATACCCCTATCGTCGACACCTACTATGCCGTATCCCCCTACGTCTCCGGAGCAACCGCGTTCAGCAACAACGCTTTCAGCGTCAAGATACCTCACATCCAGACAGCCGTTGCCGGCGGTTTCGATCCAGCCGCACAGATCAGCTGCGCCTCCGCTCCTGCCAACAAGGTCGCCTTCGACTTCAACAACGCAGTTGCTTTCGCGAAAATTACGCTTGACCCGTCACTCACTTCGTCGATCGGCATCATGGGAGTGAGTTCAACCGACGGCGACGCCATTGCAGGTGAACTCCGCCTCAACCCGACCGTCTCCCCCGTCTCCGCCGATTCCTGGACTTATGTCGATGGGGAATCGTGGAACTCCGTACAGTTCAACTCGGGTGTAACAGGCAGCGCCTCAGGTAAAACGACCTACTACCTGGCCCTTCGTCCCGGCGCTTACAACCTGCAGTTCTATGCCCAGACAACCGACGGATCCAAGTACTGCACCACCATTGTACATGAGAATAACGGTCCTGTATCCTTCCTTCCGAACCAGATACGTTACATCAAGAACCTGAAGGAAACCGACCTCAAGGCCGTCACCCCTGAGGGTGAGTTGCAGGAGCCCGGTGAATTGGGTGCCGGAAAATACCTGCTGGTAAACGATAGCGGAACCGGCACCATCATCATACAGAAACTGCCTGCCGGATCGAAATATAATTATAGCGTCACGCAGATCGGCGAGGCCGGCACCAGGTCCTTCAGCACTTATCACGTAGTGCTCTGGGAAACCGGCGAGACCGGCAAGGTCTATGTGGTCCTCTGCAAAGACAACGGCCACAACGAACCTGGCACCCCGTATGCATACATGGCGATGGAAGGAGATGAACTGCATTCGGAAGCCAAGACTTCCGGACTGGACGTCGATTACCTGGCCAGCAGGGACGGCTGGGTGCACCCCAGCACCGGCATCACATGGACAACCAGTTTCTCGGTCTATAGCATTGACTGATGAAGCCTTGACTGGAGATTCAGAGCGCCGGCCCGATCGGGTCGGCGCTCTTTTATTTCCGCCTTGGCTTCCGCTTCACGGAAATGCATCCGCGGCCGGCTTAAAAACAGCCGTCGGCGAAATCAAGCATCCACTGCCAGTCAATGGCAGCTATGCCGTGCGCGAGGGGACGGTGGTAATATGCCACGCAAGGACCGATTGCGGCTTTGCCGTAGTCGTCCGGGAAGTCCACGTCGGGGAGGCCGGGCTTTCCCAGGAACCTCCACACCGGACTCGCCGCCTTCAATGCCAGGAATTCCCCCTTCGTATCGAACCAGGGTTCGTCGAAGCCCTGGACCATAAG
>CACYEB010000033.1 GCA_902773305.1 uncultured Bacteroidia bacterium | reverse complement strand
CCGTCCCCGGCGTGCGGATTCAGTCCAAGGACTGCGATCTTGGGTTTCTCGCGGCAGAAATCGCGCTTGAGGGAGGCATTCATCACCCGTAACTTATCCACTATAAGTTCCGGTGTCAGGATTCCGCTGACCTGGGCGAGTGGGGTATGGTTTGTGGCCACGCCCACCTTGAGCCGCTCGCTGCACATAAACATCAGCGCGTCGGAACCAGGGAACTGGCTCTCGAGATACTCGGTGTGGCCGGGAAAATCGAATCCGGCCTCCGTCATCAGGTGCTTGTTGATAGGGCCGGTGACCAGGGCATCGATAGCACCGCTTTTCAAATCGGACACGGCCGCCTTCAGCGAAGCGAAAGCAGCCGCCGCACCTTCTTTGGTGGCCTGTCCGAACTCGATGTTGTAGCTGTCGGGAACACAGTTGACAATGTTCACGCGGCGCGCCTTGGCATCGGCGGCAGAAGCCACCACGTTGGTGTTCATCTGCTCGGCTTCCGGGATAAGCTTTTTGTTGTAGCCGAAAAACTTTGACGAGCCATAGACCACCGGGACAAACATCTCGGTCATTCTCGGATCGCACAAAGCCTTGATTATTACCTCGTACCCTATACCGTTGGAATCACCCTGGGTAATTCCTATAGTTAACATTCCTGACATAATTTCTATTGTGTGTGAGGGCAAATATAGTCATTATTATTTAACTTTGGATTCGGTATGAGCGGCTACATTCTGGACAGCGACATCAAGTTTTTGCCCGGGGTCGGACCCAAACGGGCGCAGCTTCTGGGCAAGGAGCTGGGCATCTCCACATTCCGCGACCTGCTCTACACATTCCCCTTCCGCTATGTCGACCGCAGCAAATTCTACGCGATAAGCGAGATTGATTCCACCTCAGCCTACATCCAGCTGCGCGGCACCATCACCAGGACAGAGGTGATGGGAACGGGCAAGGCGACCCGCCTGGTAGCGTTTTTCACCGACGGCACCGGCAGCATCGAGCTGGTTTTCTTCAAGGGGATCAAGTGGATGCAGGAGAAACTCAAGGCGGGCGAAGAATATATAGTGTTCGGCAAACCGTCGGTGTTCGGCGAACGGTATAATTTTGTCCATCCGGAAGTGGAGCCGGTGGCCAGGGCAGCCGCAACTCCTGTGAACCACATTACAGGCGTCTATTCCAGCACTGAAAAATTACAGGGCGGAGGCATTACCAACAAGACCTTCATAACTCTCCAGAAAAATCTTTCGCAAATCCTGAAGGGACGCATTGCCGAGACCCTGCCCGACTGGTTCCTGCAGCAGAAACGGTTGATTCCGCTGGAGCGGGCTCTACACGACGTGCACTTCCCGCCCGATATGTACTCCCTTGAGCAGGCCCGCAGCAGGCTGAAATACGAGGAGTTGTTCTATCTTCAGCTGGCCCTGGTCAAGCAAAAGTTCATAAAGATGCGCTCCGGCGAAGGGGTCATCCTGAACCGCCTGGGCGAAGCGTTCAACTATACCTACAGCCACCTCCCCTTCCCCCTCACAAACGCGCAGAAACGGGTTTTGAAGGAGATTCGCGCAGATGTCACCAGCGGCCGCCAGATGAACCGGCTGCTGCAGGGAGATGTGGGGAGCGGCAAGACCCTGGTAGCAATCTTCTCTGCCCTCCAGGCCATCGACAACGGCCATCAGGCGTGCATTATGGCGCCCACCGAGGTGCTCGCCACCCAGCACTACAACGGCATATTCCGTTATATCGATCCTGAAAGGGTAAAGGTGGCGCTGCTCACCGGCAGCACCAAGGCAAAAGAACGGCGCGAGATATACGCAGGACTTGCCGACGGCTCCATCGACCTGGTAATAGGGACGCACGCGCTTATAGAAGACAAGGTGCAGTTCAACTCGCTTGCACTGGCCGTCATAGACGAGCAGCACCGTTTCGGGGTAGACCAGCGGTCGCGTCTCTGGTCCAAATCGGAAACCGCCCCGCACATCCTGGTAATGACCGCCACGCCTATTCCCCGCACTCTGGCAATGACCCTTTACGGTGACCTTGACGTTTCGGTGATAGACGAACTGCCGCCCGGCCGCAAGCCCGTCGTGACGCGTCACGTGGGCGAAAACCGCCGCAGGCAGGTATATGAGTTTATGAAGAAGGAGATTGATGCCGGCCGCCAGGCGTTCGTGGTCTATCCGCTCATAAAGGAGTCAGAAAAGATGGACTACGAGAATCTGGAGCAGGGCTATCTGGATATAACCGACTACTTCAGGCAACCCGACTATATCACTGCGGTGGTGCACGGCAAACAGACGCCGGAAAACAAGGCTTTCGATATGAACCTGTTCGTGAGCGGCAAGGCCGACATACTGGTATCTACCTCCGTCATAGAGGTGGGAGTGGATGTCCCCAATGCCTCCGTTATGGTGATAGAGAGTGCAGAGAGGTTCGGCCTGGCGCAGCTCCACCAGCTTCGCGGGCGGGTCGGCCGCGGCGCCGAAAAGTCGTACTGCATATTGGTGACCGGCTACAAACTGAGCAAGGAATCCAAAGAGCGCATAGATTTGATGTGCGCCACCGGCGACGGGTTCGAACTGGCCGAGGCAGACTTGAAGATGCGCGGGCCGGGAGATTTCGAGGGCACGCGGCAGAGCGGTCTGGCGATTGACCTGCACATAGCCAACCTGGGCAAGGACTCCCCCATCCTGGAGGATGCCCGCAGTGCCGCCATCGATATCCTGACAGACGACCCGCTGCTGGAAAAGGATTGTAACAGGTTACTACGGAGTAATCTAAAGACAAACAGCATTATTGACTACTCCAAGATATCATAGCGTATGAAATACATCGGCGCGCATATTTCGGCCGCGGGCGGCGTGGAGAACGCCCCGTTGAGGGCCAGCGAGATAGGGGCTACAGCATTCGCCCTTTTTACAAAAAACCAGAAGCAGTGGGAAGCCCCGCCGCTCACCCCGGAGAGCATAGAGCTGTTCAGGCAACGCTGTTCCCAATTGGGATATCCCCCCTGCTCCATCCTGCCTCACGACGGCTACCTGATTAATCTGGGACATCCCCAGGCAGAGGGGCTGGAACGTTCCCGCAAAGCCTTTACAGACGAGATGGCGCGCTGCCAGGCACTGGGGCTGGACCGGCTCAATTTCCACCCTGGAAGCCACTTGGGCGAAATCAGTGTCACCGAGTGCCTGAGCCGCATCGCAGAATCGATCAATATGGCGCTGGATGCCACCCGCGGCGTCACCGCTGTGCTGGAAAACACCGCCGGACAGGGTTCGAATCTGGGCTTCAGGTTCGAGCATCTGGCAGAAATAATCTCTCAGGTAGAAGACAAGAGCCGCGTGGGAGTCTGCATCGACACCTGCCACGCCTTCGCTGCGGGATACGACTGGACGGACGCACCTTCTATGTACGGCGAAGTCGCTCCTATGGGTCCCGAGGATGTCAAGGGAGCGGTGGTGGTCCGCGGCTACGGGCGCATCATCGATGCTCTTGATTCAACTGTCGGCCTTCGTTACCTACGCGGGATGCATCTGAACGATGCCACCAAGGTTTCGGGCAGCCGTGTGGACCGCCATTCTTCGCTCGGTCAAGGCGAAATCGGCGCGGGAGTATTCAAGAAACTTATGGAAGATCCACGGCTGGACGGCATTCCCTTCATCCTGGAGACACCCGACCCCGACCTGTGGCCGTCGGAAATCGCACAGCTCAAAGAATGGGCTAATCGTAAATAAACAGCGGGGAGGCCTCCTTACGGGGCAGTGCATACAGGGTAACCTCATCGCCACCGACACTGTTGAGGGCGGCACGGGCACTCTCGAACGCCAGCGAGGGGGTGTTGTTGTTGGCCGAGAGATGGCACAGGAACACCGATTCCAGTCCGGGATGGAAGGCACTGCGGATAAGGTCTGCCGTCTGCTCGTTGGACAGATGCCCGTGTTCCTCTGCAATGCGCTTCTTGAGTTCGGGAGTGTAGGGGCCGGTGACCAGCAGCCCGGGATCGTAGTTGGACTCGATAATGATGTGCTGCGCTTTGCTGCAATACTTTATCACATCTTCCGTAACCATCCCGACATCGGTGACCACGGTAAATGTCTCGCCCATAAAATCGATATAGTATCCCACCGTATCCTGGGCGTCGTGGGGTACCGGGAAAGGGGTGAACTTCACGCCGAGGCATTCCGTTTCAACGCCGGGCTCCGTCTCCCGCACGAAACCGTCGAGTTTGCCTGCGGTGGCGAAATGCTTCCGGAGCACGGAATGGAGCTTTTTAGTGGCGAAAACCGTTTTCCCGAAGCGCTGTGTAAAGCCCCCCAGAAAGCGGATGTGGTCCATATGCTCGTGCGTGAGAAGCACGAAATCCACCTTGCCGAGCACTATGTCGTGGGCAGCCAGACGACGTGCCACGGTACGCGGCGCGACGCCCATATCGATAAGCAGCGAAACTTTTTCGTTGCCTATGTAGTAACAGTTTCCGTTACTGCCGCTGGCAAGGCTCAAGAAGCTTATCATTCCCTGAAGTCAGCCAGTTCGGTGGGCTTGATGATTCCCTTTTCTGTAATGATGCCGGTGAGCATTTCTGCAGGGGTGACGTCAAACGCCGGGTTATATACCTTTATGCCTTTGGGGGCGACGGGCTTGTCGAAGTACATATCGGTTACTTCGAAAGAGGGCCTCTCCTCTATCACGATGTCGTTGCCGGTGGCAGTGTTGAAGTCCACCGTGTTCATGGGGCCAACGCTGTAGCACGGGATGCCGTAGTGCTTGGCCAGAATGGCTATCATACTGCTGCCCACTTTGTTGACCACATCACCGTTGGCAGCGATACGGTCGCATCCGAAAAGAACGATGTCTATCTTTCCGCGGCGCATCACATCGGAGGCCATATTGTCACATATAAGGGTTACGTCCACGCCCGCCTTGGTCAGTTCATATGCGGTAAGTCTGGAACCCTGCAGCATCGGTCTTGTCTCACAGGAATAGACCTTGGGCATAAAGCCCTTCTGCTGCGCATAGTAGATCGGACCCAGCGCAGTGCCGTAGCGGGACACCGCCAGATGACCTGCATTGCAGTATGTCAAAACACCCATTCCGGGACGGAACAGCGAGAAGCCCGCTTCGGATATTGCAAGGCATTTCTTGATATCCTCCAGTTTGATGGCCTGCGCCTCT
>CACYEB010000032.1 GCA_902773305.1 uncultured Bacteroidia bacterium | reverse complement strand
GTGACGCTGCCGTACTGCGCCTCGGTGAGGACGCGGGTGTACAGCGGCACCAGCAAGAAATTCACAACCCTCGCCAGAATGCTGCTAAGGCCGTAAATTGCAGTTTCACCTGCAAGTTGTTTGAACGGATTTCCTGCCATAGTACAAAAAGTCCGTAAATATAGTAATAATTTCGGGTCGGCGGTGCGGCTTTATGCCTGTTTTGCTTTGCGCCTTGAAAGAATGCCGCGCACGGCAAAGACGGCCATCATACCGAACATCAGTATGATGCAGGTCACCGACAGGCTGTCCCCCATACGGACGCTGTCGGGGCGGAACTCAAAGCGGATTTGATGTTTCCCTGCCGGGACATTCATAGCCCGCAACGTGTAGTTTGCACGGAAATGCTCAGCAGGCGCGCCGTCTATGGTCGCCTTCCAGCCGAAAGGATAATAGATTTCAGAAAAAACGATTGTACCGCCGTTGGCGCTGCTGCAGTCATATTCCAAAATGTCCGGCTTATACGTGGTCAGAAGCACCTCTGCCCCCTCGCCCGCAGGAGTGAAGTCGGCCACGTAAGAGCCGAATGCGTCCGTATCAACCACGACGGCTTTGTGCAGATCCACATCCATCAGCGCCGCACACTCGGCGTCGGCTCCATTCACAGGGCAGAGGCTGTCCACAAACCATGCGTTGCCCATGGCATCGGGGTTGGGCACAGCCACCGTGCCGCCCTCGCGGGCGACCACGAAGTATTTGGCGTTCAGCATATTGATTACCGGCATATGCATCTGGCTGAGATGCTCGTCTATCAGGTCCTGGTAACGGCGGAGTTTGGCCGCACTGTAGCCGCCTATGGACTTCAAACGATAGCTGGTGCGGTTTTCGTTGAAAGTGTTGCCGGCCACGTTGAATACCCTGAAGTGGGCATCATCATCTTTCAGGATCTCCTGTTCCCAGGGTTGGACCGCAAAATTGTTATTGAACTGGGCAGGACTCTGGAAATAGCCTGCATTGAAGAAACGCTGGTCCACTCCCCACAAGTCCACGAGGATCAGTACTCCCAGCAGAACGGCCGGCCACTCCTGCCTGAGTTTGCCGGAAGCCATCAGCCACACGACGGCTGCGCCAAGTATTATGAAGATGAGGCTTCGCCACGCGTCGGCCGTAAGCAACGCCGCGCGCTGGTCTGCAATCATAGGCATCAGCCACTGGGGCAATTGCTGCGCCAGATACCCGTCCCCGGAACCTGCAAACGGGAGCAGGCTTTTGCCGAACAGCGCCAATATCAGGCAGATTCCGCCAGTGATGCCGGCACTCCAGGCCAGAGCCTTCAAGGCATCTTTACGGGCTACCTTTCCTGCTGCGATATCACGTACCGCCAAAAAGCCCAGCAGCGGCATTGCAATCTCCGCCACCACAAGTATGGACGACACTGTACGGAACTTGTCGTACAATGGAAACCAGTTGAAAAACAGTTTGGTAAACGGCATAAAGTGGTATCCCCACGAGAGGAAGACAGAGAACAGCGTCGCCGCCAGAAGTGCCCATTTATAGGGCCCCTTCACTATGAACAACCCCAAAACAAACAACAGGCAAACTATCGCTCCGAGATAGACGGGACCTGACGTGAAAGGCTGATCGCCCCAGTACATCGGTGCATTCTCGCAGAATGCCGCCGCTGCCTGAGGCTGGACGCCCTTGGACACCATCGCCTTGAACAGGCCGCTGTCACGGCCCAGGGGGTAATTGCTGCTGCCGCCCATAAAGTCAGGCACAAGGAATGTCAGCGTTTCGTCTATCCCGTAGCTCCACTGGGTTGCATAGTCGATATCCAGGCCGCCGGCACTCCTTACAGCCTCGGCCTCGCCCTGATGCAAGTCGCTGTGGCCGCCGCGCATGGTCTGGGTCATATACTCGCGGTTGGCAAAGGTATTGGCGCTGGTCACCCCCGCCCCTATCGCAAAACTAGCCGCGAAGATGAGCGTCGCCGCCACCCACTGTTTCATACGCTTCTCCTTGATATGGATATACAGTTCAGCGCACCAAATCACCCCGGTCATCAGGCAGATATAATAGGCCATCTGAGGGTGCGGCGTAAGCCCCATCGCGGTGAAAAACATCACCATCGCGCTGCCCCAGCCATACTTTTTCTTGTAAATCAGCAGCATTCCCACCATCATCAGCGTCATCCAGGCCAGGGAACTGGTCTTGCTGCCGTGGTTTGCCCCGATGATAATCAAAAAATAAGACGAAAACGCCACCGCAACGGCACCCGCAGCACTCATCCACTTGCCAAGCCCGAAAGCGCGCATAAGTATGAAAAATGCCAGAAGATAGAACAGGATGGTCATTATCTGGTTGCTGTGACCCCAGTGGAAAAAGCGGTACAACGGCCGCAAAAGCCTCTCTGAGAGATAATGGGCTCCTCCGATCTGATAGTTGGGCATTCCCGAGAACAAAGCCCCTGTCCACCACGAATTACCCCCTTCGGCGTGACGGTAATTAACGCACTCCTGCACAGCAGCCGCGCCGTTGACACCGTCGGCATTGCCGATGACCTTGCCTTGAAGCACGGGATAACAGTACACGGCGGCCAGAGCCACGAACAAAACACCAATGACAATATATGGAAGTATATCCTTCTTGAAATCCATAACCGTAAACATTATGTGACAAAGGTACAAAAAAAGGCGGCATTGCTGCCGCCGTTCTTTAGTATGTCAGTGGTCCCTAAAACTTGACCCTGTATGTCAGCATCAGGTCGCCAGCCGTGTTGGCGATGGTGGCCAGCGGTGCCAGGCACCCTGCCTCGCCTTGTTCGTTCCAGGCATAGTCGTCGTACGGGAGCATCTGGAAGGTGTCTTTCAGCCTTGTGCGGAATGCCAGATCCAGGGAAGACCGCTCGCTGAGGCGCTTGCCGATACCGCACGAAATATAATGATATGCGGGGGCATTGAACAAGTAGCAGTTGTAGCCGGCACGCAGCGAGATGTCGTTGAGGACATTCAGTTCACCGCCCACGCGGATAATGGTGCCGTCATAGCAATAATCGGCAATCTCCTTGTTGACGTCGTCGAAGGTGGATGCGTTGTGGTTGGCATCGGTCATCACCATCCTGCTGTAGCGTACGTGTTCTACATCGGCACTCAGCAGGCCTTCACGGCCGAACACAAAAGCCGCACCTACCGAGAGCCTGGCGGGAGCTTTCAGGCGATAGGCATACAGGAGGTCATATGGGGTCGAAGACTCAGCCGACCTGACATCGGGGTTGGTACCGTCGAAAGTCGATCCCATATACTCATCCACCTTGTCGGTAAGTTCCAACCAGGTAGGGGTTGTGTAGGAAACACCCAGACGGACAGAGTTGAACGGAACCCAGATTGCACCCAGTTGCAGGTTCGCACCCACACCGCTGGCACGCAGCCTGTGGTTGTAGTCCATAGCCTCGAACCCTGTGTCAAACCAGTCATCCTTATCACCCTGTTCGCTGTACCAGAGGTTCTCCTCGTAATCCACCATCTTGATATTGACATTGGCGCCGAGATAGAGCCGGTCGTTGAAATTCATACCGAAGTTGAACTGCATATCGTAGATACCGCCGCCTGTGGTCAAATCATAACTCTTGTACAGCGGGTTCTCCACGCCCAGGCCATCAACTCCCCAATCGTTTTCCGTGGCCCCGATATATGAGTCGCTGAAACCGTTGTACTTGTTTACCAGGAAAGTATCATAGGCCAGGATCTCCTGAGGCGTGCAATAGCCCACCTCAAAGGCGTCATCTGCCAGAAGATAGCTGTTGTCCACACCTTCCAGCCCGTCGGCGATATTGCCCAGGAGACTGCTGTTGGCATCCCAGCCGCTGAAAGAGATGCGGGAGGTGAAGTTACTGGACTTGTTCAGACCGAAACCGAATGTATAATTCACAAGGCCGTAGTCCCTTCCCGTAGGTACGCTGAATATTGCCGCCACATTGGGGACGGTGAATACGGTTTTATCGACACCCCTGTTGTTGACCAGGCCTTCGGATCCCTCGAACTGCGCCTTGGAACTGTCCCAGGACAGTCCGCCCGTGATTGCAAACTCGCAGCTATTGTAAAGAGCAGAAGATGCAGGGTTGATACCCAGGGCGCCAAGGTCGCCGCCGAGAGCCGTAAATGCGTTACCCATAGCCATAGTACGGGCGCTGCCCACATAGAATTGCTGGGAATATCTCAGCGCATCCTCCAAACCCTGTGCGCCGGCCGCCAAATTGGCCGCCAACAATATCATAACTATAAAACTGAACTTTTTCATTTTACCGTGTAATTAGGACTATAGTTAACCGGTTACTGCACTTATCATGCGGTATTACCTGCGTCCGCCTGAGCGGCCGCCGCCACTCGAGTGGCTGCCGCTGGAATGGCTGCCGCCGCTGTAAGAGCCGCGGGAACTGCTGGAGCTGCCGGAGTATGAACTGCGGGAGCTGCTCGAAGACGAACGGCTGCTGCTGCCGGAATACGAACTGCGGGAGCTGCTCGAAGAGGAGCGGCTGCTGCTGCCGGAGTATGAACTGCGGGAACTGCCCGAAGAGGAGCGGCTGCTGCCGGAATATGAACTGCGGGAGCTGCCCGAAGATGAACGGCTGCTTGAGCTTGAACGGCTTACGGTAGAAGGAGTACCTTTACGGGTGCTGCCGGAACCGCTGTAGCTCGAAGAACGGCTGCTGCGGGTGGAACCGCTGCCGACTGCAGAAGAACTGCTGCGGGAAGTCCCTGTGCTGCTGCCGCGTACGGCAGAAGAAGAACTGCGGCTGGCAGAAGAGCTGCGGCTGACCGCCGAGTTGCTTCTTGAAGAAGAACTGCTGCGGACACCTGCAGAAGAGCCTCCGCGGGCTGCAGAAGAACTCCTCACGGTTGAGCCGGTGCTGTTTGCTGTGCGGTTGCGGACTGCAGACGAAGACACGGGAGCGACAGATGTGCCCGAGGTACGGCGTCCGTCGATTCTCGCGGTGGATGCACGGGATACCCGGGATGCGCTGGAAGAGAGTGTACCGCTTGAACGGCGGGCAGAGGAGGCGGCAATCATATTACTGCCGGCGGCACGGCGGTTTACGCTTCTTCCGATAGCGGTAGCGTGACGCGTGTTGATGTTGGCAGTACTGTAATTGCCTCCGGTGGCACGACGTCCGGTGCTGTAACCGGCGTGGCCGTAGCCTTGATGATGACGGTGGTGACCTCCGTGCCAGGCAAAACTGCTGCCGGGACCTCTCCAGTGGTGACGGTGGCTGTGATAGCCCCAGCCATAATAGTAAGAGCCATAGTGGGGGCCCCACCAGCCGTAGCTGCACCAGTTCCAGTGATACCAGGGATCGTACCAGGCCCAGCTGCTGTACCAGAAGGGATCACGCCAGCCCCAGCCATACCAGGAATCATACCACCAGGTGTTGTACCACGCATAAGAGTGGCGCCAGGGAGAATACCAGCTGTAATAGTAGCTGGGACCCCACCAGGGATTGTACCAGGGGTTGTCCCACCCATAGTAGTCTACGTGGACGATATAACTGGTGGTCTCGGGCTCATCAAACCTGCGGAGCCTTGCCTCATAGGTTTCGTCATCGTCAAGGGCATAGACATCTACTTCGTAACTGTCGACCGGCTGGGAACTTCTCACGGTCCTGTCGCCAACGACAGTAACGCGAGCCCTGTCCGGACGGCTGTAGATGCCGTCGTTATAGGCAGATGAATAATAGCTGGTCGTGCCGCAAGAAGCGAGCGCGAACGCTGCGAGGAGCGATAAAATAAAAAGTCTGTTTTTCATAATATTACCTCCTTGTATAAATTATTTTGTACTTTTGTCAAACCTTACAAATGCAAATTTATCAAATTTTATACCAATAATCATACCTATGGCAAAAGAGCTCACTCCGAGGTCGGAGAATTATTCACAGTGGTACAACGACATAGTGATCAAAGCAGGGTTGGCAGAGAATTCCGCGGTGCGTGGATGTATGGTCATAAAACCCTATGGCTATGCGATTTGGGAAAAGATGCACGATGCGCTGGACGGGATGTTTAAAGAGACCGGACACCAGAACGCATACTTTCCCCTGTTTATACCCAAATCGTTCCTCAGCCGCGAGGCCGAACACGTAGAGGGGTTTGCCAAAGAGTGTGCAGTGGTTACACACCACCGTCTGAAAGTGGCTCCCGACGGCAACGGAGTCGTGGTCGATCCCGATGCCAAACTTGAAGAGGAACTGATTGTACGCCCCACGTCCGAGACCATAATATGGAATACTTATAAAAACTGGATAAACTCATACCGCGACCTCCCGATACTCATAAACCAATGGGCAAACGTGGTCCGCTGGGAGATGCGCACCCGTTTGTTCCTGCGCACCGCCGAATTCCTCTGGCAGGAGGGCCACACTGCCCACGCCACAAGTGCAGAGGCGGTAGCGGAGACCGAAAAGATGGTGAACGTCTATGCCCGGTTCGCCCGCGAATATATGGCGATGCCGGTAATAGTGGGACACAAGAGCGAGAGCGAGCGATTCGCCGGCGCCATCGACACCCTCTGCATAGAGGCTATGATGCAGGACGGCCGTGCCCTGCAGGCCGGCACATCGCACTTCCTGGGGCAGAATTTCGCCAAGGCGTTCGACGTGCAGTTCTCTACCGCAGAGGGTACCCTGGAGTATGTGTGGGCCACTTCCTGGGGCGTTTCCACCCGTTTGATGGGAGCTCTGATTATGTCGCACAGTGACGACAACGGCCTTGTGCTGCCTCCCAAACTGGCTCCCATACACGTAGTAATGGTACCTATATACAAGACCCCCGAAGAGCGCGAGGCCATCCTCAAAAAGATGGACGAAATAAAGGCGGAATGCGAAAAGGAGGGCCTCACGGTGAAGATAGACGACCGCGACAATCTGCGTCCGGGCTTCAAGTTCGCGGAGTGGGAACTCAAGGGAGTGCCCGCCCGCGTCGCCATCGGTCCGCGTGACCTGGCCGCCGGAATGGCCGAGGTCGCCCGCCGCGACACCCTCACCAAGGAGAGTCTCCCCGAAGAGGGACTCGCCGCCCGCCTGAAAGCGCTTATGGACGAGATTCAGCAGAACATCTACCAGAAGGCGTTCGACTTCCGCACCGGACACACCATCAAGGTGGATACCTGGGAGGAATTCAAGGAAAAGATAGAGCAGGGTTACTTCCTCCTCTGCCACTGGGACGGCACAGGCGAAACCGAGGCCCGCATCCAGGAGGAGACCAAGGCCACCATCCGCTGCATCCCCATCGACAGTTTCGTATGCGAAGAAGAGGGCAAATGTGTCTATAGCGGCAAGCCCTCACACCGCAGGGTTGTTTTTGCAAAGGCATATTAATATGAAAAAGTGTTTTATTCTTGCGGCGCTTTTCCTGTCGGGTATCTTCCCCTCTTTTGCGCAGGAGGCGGCGCCGGCGCCTAAGGTAAGCCACTGGACGGCCGAGGCCGTCACGACGCTTAGTTTCAAGCAGACCTCTCTCATCGACTGGGCTGCCGGAGGTAACGGCAGCGCCACTTTCGGCTCTACCATCGATGCCAAGGCCAACTACGCCAAAGACAGAATAACCTTCAACAACCGGCTCCAGATGGCCTACGGCTTTACGCAGACCTTCGGTGTAGGCTTCCAGAAGAGTGCCGACTACATCATCCTCAACGATGAACTGGGTTATACCCTCAACAAAGGTTTCAGCGGCACGCTGGGATATTCGTTCAAGTCTCAGATAAGTCCGGGATACTCCGGAGTCATCGGCAGCGACATAGTGTCAAAGTTCTTCGCTCCCGCCTCGATGACGCTCGGTGCCGGTGCCACCTGGACACACAAGGGGCTTTCAATAACATTCACCCCCCTGACCGGTAATGTACAGTTCGTCTCGGATCCCGAGTTGCGTCCCCGTTACGGCAACGACCCGGACCGCTTCACACGCTGGGAACTGGGTGCCCGTATGAGGTTTACCGCAGCCACCGAGGTGCAGGGGCTCAAGGTCAGCACCACCTTCGATACCTTCTCCAACTATCTGAAGAAACCGCAGAATATGACCGTGGACTGGACGCTGGCCATCAGCGCTCCCCTTACAAAGTTCATCTCATTCACCCTCAACTGCCGCGCCATGTACGATGACAAGATCCGCTTCAAATCGCTCAACGACGCCGAAGGCAATCCCATCTTGGACGACGAAGGCAATGTCAAACTCTTCCCCGCGCTCCAGTTCCAGGAAATCGCCGGAATCACCTTCTCTTATACATTCAAATAGTGCAGGCCGCCTTTGACAGAGAGCTGTCGAGGTTGCTGGACGGCTATAACGGGCCTTTGCTGCTGGCGGTGAGCGGTGGCGTGGACTCTATGACCCTGCTGCATCTTGTGCGGCATTCCACTTTTGGGTACCCGTTTGGTGTGGCTCACGTCAATTTCTCGCTCAGGCCGGGCGACTGCGACAAAGACGAAGCGCTGGTGCGGGAAGCCTGCCGGTCGGCCGGGATTCCCTTCCATGCCAAGAAGTTTGACACTGCCGCATACGCATCCGGGCGCGGCATTTCAATTGAGATGGCGGCTCGCGAGCTACGCTACGGATGGTTCTCTTCTCTGATGGAGGAGCATGGCTACGGCCGGCTGCTGGTGGCCCACAATCGGAACGACAGCGCCGAAACGATGCTCTTGAACCTGCTGCGCGGCACGGGGCTGAAGGGGCTATGCGGCATACGCGAGGCCAACGGGACGATTTTGCGGCCAATGCTCTCATTTTCCCGTGCAGAAATAGAGTCTTTCGCGACTGCACAAGGCATTGCCTACCGGGAAGACGTCACCAACGGCGACGTGGAGATTTTCCGCAACCGGCTGCGCCACAACGTTTTCCCAGAATTCGAAAAGATCAATCCCTCTTTCTTGAATACCTTCCGGGAAGAGGCTGGCCGCTTTGCACAGGCAGAAGCCGTTCTGGACGAATTGTTTGAGGTCAGAAAGGCTGCACTCTGCTGCCGGGACGGTGACGCACAGTGCATATCCATAAAAGCCCTGAAATCCGAGCCGCACCGTGAATATTGGATGTATCGCCTTCTGGAGCCATACGGCTTCACTGCCGCCCAGACTGCATCTGCGCTGGAGGCCATCGAGGCCCAGAGCGGCAAGGAGTTTCTGAGCGCATCTCACCGGATGATCCGTGACCGGGAATACTTCAAGATATATCCGACAGAGAAGGCTGATGACTATCGCCTGGAGGTGGACACCTTCCCCTGTCCCGCCGGCTTTGACCCCAAAAGCGCCCCCGCGGGAGTGCTCTATGC
>CACYEB010000031.1 GCA_902773305.1 uncultured Bacteroidia bacterium | reverse complement strand
GGTAAGCTCATCGCAGAGGCCATGAGCAAGGTAAAGAAAGACGGCGTAATCACCGTAGAGGAGGGTAAGGGTACCGAGACTGAAGTCAAGGTTGTAGAGGGTATGCAGTTCGACCGCGGTTACATCTCCGCATACTTTATGACCAACCCCGACAAGATGGAGGCCGTTCTGGATAACCCTTACATCTTTATCACCGACAAGAAGATCTCTGCAATGAAGGACCTTATGCCGGTTCTGGATCCCATCGTACACGAAGGTCGCTCCCTGCTGATTATTGCAGAGGATGTTGACGGCGAGGCTCTCACCACCCTGGTTGTCAACAAACTGCGCAACGTTATCAAAGTGGCTGCCGTCAAGGCTCCGGGTTTTGGCGACCGCCGCAAAGAGATGCTGCAGGACATCGCCATCCTTACCGGAGGCCAGGTTCTCAGCGAAGAGCGTGGTATAAACCTTGAAAATGCTACCATCGATATGCTGGGTCAGGCAGAGAAGGTAACCATCGACAAGGACACCACCACCATCGTGAACGGTGTCGGTGACAAGGCGGCTGTTGCACAGCGCACGGCGCAGATCCGCACCCAGATAGAGAACACCAAGAGCGACTACGACCGTGAGAAATTCCAGGAGCGTCTTGGCAAGCTTGCCGGCGGTGTTGCAGTGCTCTACGTTGGTGCCGCCAGCGAAGTTGAGATGAAAGAGAAGAAAGACCGCGTGGAGGATGCTCTCAACGCTACCCGCGCTGCCGTTGAAGAAGGTATCGTGGCCGGCGGCGGCGTCGCTTACATCCGCGCAACCGAAGCACTCAAGAAGCTTAAGGGTGACAACGAAGACGAGCAGACCGGTATCAACATCGTGGCCCGCGCCATTGAAGAGCCTCTGCGCACCATCGTTGCCAACGCCGGGCTGGAAGGCAGCGTCGTGGTTCAGAAGGTTAAGGAAGGCAAGAAAGACTTCGGCTTCAACGCCCGCACCGAAACTTATGAGAACCTGCTCGCAGCCGGCGTCATTGATCCTACCAAGGTCAGCCGCGTGGCTCTGGAGAATGCAGCATCTGTTGCCGGTATGTTTCTGGCTACCGAGTGCGCCATCGTAGACAAGCCCGAAAAGGCTCCTGCAATGATGCCTAACCCCAACGCCGGTATGGACGGTATGATGTAATCCTTATATCCCGTTCCCAGAAAAGCCATCCGCAGGGGTGGCTTTTTTGTTACCCCCTTGCGCGCCAGACCGTGGCACGCAAAGACCTGCACCACAGCGCCTTACAGCATTTCGCTTGCGTAAAATTACGCAAGCGAAATGTTAGAAACAACTGTGTATCAGAGACATATCTGCCACGCAGCTGCGGGGCTTTTCTGTGTTTTTACTATCTTTGCAGGGATGGACGATGAAAGATATATGCAACTGGCGCTGGAAGAGGCGCACAAGGCACTGGAAAGGGGAGAGGTTCCGATTGGCGCCGTGGTGGTTTGTAAAAACCGCGTGATTGCCCGCGCCCATAACCTCACCGAGTGTCTCACCGACCCCACGGCCCACGCCGAGATGCAGGCCATAACTATGGCAACGGAATATCTTGGCGGCAAATATCTTACCGACTGCACTTTATATGTCACGGTGGAGCCCTGCCCGATGTGTGCGGCGGCCTTGAACTGGGCACAAGCGGGAAAGATTGTCTATGGGGCAGACGACCCGCGCCGGGGATATTCGCTATTCAGTCCTGGCCTGTTGCACCCCCGCACCCTGGTCACCAAAGGCGTCCTTGCCGACGAGTGTGCCTTGCTGATGAAAGCGTTTTTCAAGGACAAACGAAGCTAAACATTTTTGTTAGAACAAAATAGTTTATACCTTTGCACTCCCGCTGAGATATGGTGTAATGGTAGCACTACAGATTTTGGTTCTGTCTGTCGAGGTTCGAATCCTCGTATCTCAACAAAGAAACCAACCCTTTAACGACACGTGGAAAAGCCTCCTAGTTGCAATTTAGAAGCCCCTGCCGGCGACGATAGCCAAGACGACTATCTGACGGCAGCAAATTTGTGTCGTCCCACTGTAAACAGTCAAACATTAAAGTCGCACCCCGCACCGGTGCGGTCTTAAACACTTTTATATGGCATTATTCCTTACAAAAGAACTTGAAAACGAAGCGACCATCTACGTCTGGGAGATAACGGAAACCGAGCAGGAACTGATGGATATGTGCTCTGTCCCCAACAACGAACTGGAGGAATTGAGTATGATGCGCAGCGAAGCCCGCCGCAAAGAGAAGCTGGCAGTCCGAGCCCTGCTGGGAGAGATTTTCGACGACAAGGTGTACCTGGGACACCACGACAACGGACGTCCGTTCCTTCACAATTCCGCACAGGAGATCAGCATATCCCACTCGGACCGGTTCGTGGCCATCATTACCCACCGCGATGAGGCACTGGGCATTGACATTGAGTCGTTGGACCGCGATTTCAGCGCCGTGGAGAAGAAGGCCCTTTCGGAAGAGGAGATAGATGATTTGGGCGAGCGCAACCGCAAGCTGCAGCTGGCCATCATCTGGTGCGCCAAAGAGGCCATTTTCAAGAGAATGTCCATACTGGACGTCGATTTTGCCGAACAGATAGAGGTGGAGAAGTTCACCCCCCACGATGAAGGTGAGATAGAGGCCGTATTTACCCACAAGGACGGCACGGAAATGGAATTCGAACTTGAATATATGGTGTTCGAAAATCACGTAATGGTTTGGCTGGTCGGCTGATGCTGACACGCAAAGAAACTGACACTGCACAAAATGAGTAACCATCGTCTTAAATCATACGCAGCCGCAGCGTTCCTGACGGCTGTCCTGCTGCTTGCCGCCGGCTGCCGCGGCGGAAACAAAACCGGCAAGAATGCCATTCAAGGCAATCCCGCCGCCAACCGCTACCAACTGCCGGATGTGCCCACGATGATAGACGACCAACAGCAGGCCATGGACTATATAGTGAGCCACTACTGGGACAGACTCCTTTCCGAGGATCGGCCGGGAACGCGGGATACGTCCCTTATATGCGGCTTTTCACAGAAAGCTTTCCAGGAAATTTTCTGCCAGTACGCCCTGTGCCTGCGCGGCGCCGGCACGGACGTGGCCCTCAATTCTGCCCGCACGATTCTTGACAAGATAGAGGCGGCACAGCAGCAAAATATCGACGGCACCCTCTGGCGCAAATTCACCGACACTTACAATGCCGTGCTGCAGGACCCCAATTCTCCCTGGCGCAACGAAGAATATTGCATTCCGCTGCTGGAAAAGCGCGCCTCAAGCCCCCTGTCCACAGAAGAGGAGCGGCTTCGTGCCCAGAAAGACCTGCCGCTGTTCTGCCTGAACAGGCTGGGAGAAAAAGCCAATGATTTTTCTTTCACTTTGCGCAACGGCCGCCAGGTATCCCTGTACGGCATCGATAGCGAATACACCATAATATTCTTCAGCAACCCCGGCTGCACCAACTGCCGCGAAGTGATGGAATCGCTGCAGCAGTTGCCCAACATAGACTATCTTATAGCCGGCAAGCAGCTCGCTGTTGCCAATGTATACCCCGACGAAGACCTCGGCGAATGGATAAAGTATTCAGCCATATATCCCGAGAACTGGATCAATGGCTATGACCATCTGCTGGCTGTCAAGAACACCCCTCTGTATAACATCAGGGCCATTCCCAGCGTTTATCTGCTGGATAGGGACAAAAGGGTCATCCTGAAGGACGTCCCCACAGATTACCTTCTCCAGTATCTTTCCCAATTATTCGGGTTGTAAACCGCCGGAAGATTACAGGCCAAGCCCGGTGACAAACTCTGCACGGGTATGCCAGCGGCCGTCCACAAAGTCACGGTACCTGGAAACGCGGCCTCCCAACTCTACTTCCCATCCGATACGGAAGATATGGCACTGCATACTGACCACGGAGCCGTATGAGAGCATATTCTGAATCTCCCCGGCCACGGTACGGTTGCGGGCATAATCTACAAACGGCACCACATTCACCCTCATCAGATAGAGCAGAATAGGCACCGGATGCCAGTCGTTGACGGCGATTGGAATCGAATAGTCTGCGGTCACCTTGAAATAATCGTTCAGGGGGATATCGCGGTAGCCGCGTGGAAGTGAGGCAAGATTCTTCAGGGCATCGGCGGCCATCAGATCGTCAATCCTCATCTGACCGGAGACGGTCAGTTTCCAGCCCTGTTCCAGCGTGAACCCTGGCAAATAGCCATACGTGTAGCCATACACAGCCCTTCCGCTGCCGGCAAACGCGCCTCTCTGGTATGCGCCCTTGATCTCGGCTCCAATTCCCAGGCGAGGCATTCTATTCTGCCGGGTCTTGGGAAGCATCGTGTAGTAACGCACGCCGGCTATGATATCACCGCCCTTGTGTACGCCGTAATCGCTCTTGTAAACATCGTTGGATGTCTTGAATTCCACCCTTGGGAGTATGGCGCTCTGCACGCCGCCGGAAGAAAGATTAATCTTTGTGTAAACGGCTCCCATCAGTTCGACTGCGGGTGCCCGGGTATCTTCAACATCTCCGGGAACCGCATCCTTATATGATATCAAACGCTTCGCCCGGTCGTTTACATCTACGTTGAATTCGAATATGGGCCACAGGCCGCTGTATTGGAAATTAAAGTGTCCCGCGTGCCGCCCGCCGTGATATGAATAACCCATTATGGAGACAGCCGTTCCCAATTTGTTCTGTGAAATCAGCGTCACGCCCGGTGCCACCAGTTGGTATATGTGGTCGTAGCTCATATTCATTATCCGGTACACTCCGGCATAAAGCGGGCCCCAGGAATGTATGTTGAAATAGTTCAGCGGCTTGAAGAAATTTCTCTCCGGAAGTGAATCCACCCTTGCGCGAAGTGTTGCTGCACGTTCCGGTGACAGGGGTGGCGCCGCGCTGTCGCTTTGGGCGGCAAACCTCTCCGCTTCTGCAAAAACATACGGTTTGTCAAACGACGCATCTTCCCAAACCAGATCTGCGGTACGGGCCTTTACCGGAAGGTAGCCCCTGTGATCGTAGTCTGTATAGTACAATGTGGCGCTCTCTGTGTCAAAGTACGGATTGAATGCTCCGAAGCGGGCATTGGTCACCTTTGTGAGGATATGCCTGGACGGGTCGAAAGTGAATATATTGGTGATACCGTCCACGTCGCTTTCCAGCATCAGGCGGTTGCCCGCGGTCATCAGACGAAGTATCTTGCGTGTCTGCGGCTCTATTTCTGTCTCCCACGCGGCCGAAGGGTCTGTGGCGACGCGGGAGTACAGCCCCCATTTGCCGTCTCCGGTGATGGCGTCGGCATAAATACGGCCGCCCAGCCACGCGGTATTGTGTATCTGGCCACCCGACGGTGCCTCAATAACGCTCTTTTCCTTATAATCAGCCGTATCCAGCAACACCACCCGCGAACCACCGGCCGGAAGATATTCGGTAACCGACACCACGCCTCCGTCGGGCGAATAAGCCGGATTGAAATAACGGGTACGGTGCGTCAGGGTGCTGATGCGGTGCGTGGTCAAATCGTATGAACGGAGCACAGAATAGTTCTTGAGGTCCCAACGAGGGTGTGCGATTATCTCGCTCCAGACGAGAGTGTGGTCGTCTTTCTTTACCAGGGAACTGATAAGGTTGCCGGCGGCGAACGGCCTGAGGATGCGCTCCTTTCCCGCAGTATCTATCGCCACGAGCTGGCTGTAATGCCTGAGGCCGCTCTTTACCGCCACGATGCTTCCGTCTGACACAGGCAGCGGCGAGTTATATGTGGCGTACCGGTCGTGAGTATCGGCAACCACGCTTTCGAAGGGGGTGTAGGGCTCCCGCATCGAGTATTCTTCCTGCCACTTATCCGTGAAATAAGCCACGGCGCCACGGAAATTCTTGCGGCGGGTGCGGCCGGTATATTTCTGAAAAGCCTTGTTCAGGATACTGGGGTCGTACCAGTAGCGGGTATAGTCGCGATAGATGTCCCCGATCATATGATAACCCGAGTTGTCACGCATGTACGTCTCGATAATGTACCCGAAGGCGTATTTGCTGGGGATGTATTTGTAGTAAGAGCCAAAGCGGTATGTGTCGTAGCTATACACCGCGCCGCTCAAAAAATCCGCCTTGTGAGCCATCAGGAAGTCGGGGTCCCGGCCGCGCCCAGCCAGGGAAAAGTCCGTTTCGGAGTGGACGGCGTCTCCCTCCAGTTCCCAACCGGTAGGATAGAAGCCCATACCAATGCCGACGCCCTGTTCTCCCAAAAGATATCTGAAGATGGCAAACGTACCCGTAGTGAAGTGCGTACACTGATCTATATGCCTGCCTTCGTGCACCGCCAGCTGGTGGGTCCAGTCATCTGCAAAACCGCTGCGGAACGGAGGGGTAGTGAATATATCCACCCTGCGCGGAGCCCACACCACCGTGGCGTTGCTGGTAAGGGCATAGGGGTGGAGCACCAGCGGCATATGCGCCCCTTCTATCCTATGGGCCGCCTGTACCCTTGGCCTCTCCAGCTCAAAGTTGTACAGGAAACTACGGGCCATCGAATCCATCCCCCGGGGGTAAATCACATCAAAGTGATCGCCCTTGATGGTTTTCCACCGGATGGAGCCGGGGTCGTCACCCAGCGTATAATACTGGGCGGAAACCATCACCGGGAAAGTGACGGATAGCACCAGCGCAAATATTATCTTACTGAGCCTGTTCATTGAAATAATTAAAAATCCTGGCCGCCATAGCTTTACCCACAACCTCCTCCAACTCTTGCCGGGAGGCGCCGCGAATGCGTTTGACGCTCTTGAACCGACCGAGAAGTTTTGTGGCGGTGACATCGCCGACGCCCTCAATCTCTGCAAGTTGCGAGCCAATCTGCCCCTTGGAGCGGAGCGAGCGGTGAAATGTTATGCCGAAACGGTGGGCCTCGTCGCGGATCTGCATCAATACTTTGAGCGAAGACGAATTCTTGTCCAAAAACAGAGGGTAGGGATCTCCGGGCCTGATGACCTCTTCCATACGCTTTGCAAGCCCCACGATGCAGACATCATCTGCAATCCCAAGTTCGCGCAGCGCTTCGGCGGCAAAATGCAACTGCCCCTTTCCACCGTCTATCACTATCAGCTGCGGCAGGCTCTGTCCCTCTGCAATAAGGCGCGAATAGCGGCGGTTGACAACCTCCTTCATGGAGGCGAAGTCGTTTGCCCCCACCACGGTCTTTATCTTGAAATGACGGTAATCTTTCTTTGACGGCCGCGCTCCTTTGAACACAACGCACGACGCCACCGGATTCGTGCCCTGGATGTTGGAGTTGTCGAAGCATTCAATGTGCTCCGGCAACCGCTTCATTCCCAGATCCCGCTGCAAAGACTCCATCACCTTCTGCTGATATTCGTCGGGGTTGACCTTCTCTTCGTGCTTGTATTTCTCAACCTTAAGGGCACCGGCGTTCTTTGTGCTCAGGCGCAGCAGCTCCAGCTTGTCGCCCCGTTGCGGCACTGTCATTTCTACACCTTCGATACCGTCGGCAGGGACGAATGGAACGACAACCTCGCGGCTCAAAGCCCCGAACTTGGAAATCATCTCTGCCATAAAGGCCGCCAGAACATCTTCCTCGGACTCTTCTATGCGGGCCTCCAGCTCCATATTGAAGCTCTGCACCACGCACCCCTCGCGGATGCGCATAAAGTTGCAGAAATGCTCCTGCCCCTCGCTCACAATAGAGAACACATCGGTGTCGTGCATAGTATTGTTTACTATGGGGGATTTGGAGTAGTGCCTCTCCAGCAGTCCAACGCGGTCCTTATATACCTGCGCCGCCTCGAACCTCAACTCTGAGGCGGCCTGGGCCATCTTTTCGCGATTGTCGCGTATCAGCCCCCGGACGCCGCCGGAGAGCAACTGCTCCACGGAAGAAATCATTTCGCCATATTCAGCGGCCGAGACGCTCCCCACGCAGGGGGCGCAGCAGCGGCCCAGGTGGGCGTTGAGACACACCTTGAATTTGCCTTTGGTAACGGCCTCTTCGTCAAGGGCCAGCTTGCAGTTGCGCAGCGGATACAACTGCGCTATCAACTCGAGCATCTGATGCGCATATCCGGCGCTGCTGTAGGGGCCAAAGTAGCGGCCGCCGCCCTTGGTCATACGGCGGGTGAGCACCACTCTCGGGAACGGCTCTTTTTTGATGCAGATCCAGGGATAAGTCTTGCTGTCCTTGAGCAGTATGTTGTAGCGGGGCTGGAGCTTCTTGATGAGATTGTTCTCCAGCAGAAGGGCATCCTGCTCCGAATCCACCACCGCGAACATCATATCGGCAATCTTGCCCACCATTACGCGCGTCTTGCGGTCCAGGCTTTCCGCGGGACGGAAATACTGGGACACCCGGCGGTGGAGGTCCTTTGCCTTGCCCACATAAATCACCGTGCCTTCACTGTCGAGAAAGCGGTAAACGCCCGGCGTGTGCGGCAACAGGCTGACTTTTTCCCTTACATTCAATATGACAGAGCCTTTATGCTGTTGTTGATCCAGTCGTATTCGTCCTGATATCCCCTGGCGCGGAACAGGTTTGCCAGATACGAGGCATATTGCATCTCCCTGTCAAGGGTATCTTCGTCCAGCGTCTCCCCTCGGAATATCTGGCTGGAGTAGAGCATCGACTTGAGCGCCTCTTCCATATAGGCGCGGGAAAGACGCTGCGCCTTCTCAAACTTATCCAGCGAGAGATATGTGTCTATGCTGGTAAGTACCTCGTACTCGTTGCTGCCGCGGATTATCGCCAGGTCATAGGGGATATTTTTCTGCGGAGTGACCTCATAACAGCGGTCCAGCACTTTCTCGGCATCGTCTTCACGCCCTTCTGCGATGAGTTTTATCGCTACCTGGTTGAAGATGCCGCGCACGGGGGTGACGCTGCTGAAGGCATACAGGTTGAAATAGTCATAATTGATGGTCGTATCCTTCTGGCTGTCGAATCGGTAGCCGTTCATTACCAGGTCGTACATCTTGTCGACATCCATCTGGCGGGGTTCGCTGCCAAGTGGGCACTCGATCGGAACTATCTGGTAGGCATACCCGTCAAACTGCAGGTACTTGCCGATTTCAAAAGTGCAGTCGCCGTTCTGCGACACGAAATAAATCGGACGGTCCCACTTGTAGTTGGCAAGGATATCTATCAATATCAGGTCCGTTTTCGTGAGAGTATTCGCGTTGTCGGGGATTTTGAGATAGAGGGTATCCACCATCTTGGCCGCGTCTCGCTCATTTACCAGGCCGTTTCCCAACGCGGCTTGCTTGTCCACAGGCACCGTGATGGTCCGGGCGGCAATGACCCCCGTGTTGCCGACTCGGTATTTGGGGTTGGTAAACACAGACATTACCTCCTGCGCGGTGGCGGGTCGGCCGAAGGCGTCCACCACACGGATAAAGTCGTTGGTGCCGTAAAGATAATCCTTGCGGGGGAGCGATATGGGCAGCGGGGCAGATTGGTTGCAGCGGCATTTCATCTGGTCGATGTACCAGTCCATTCCCAGCAGGGAGGTGTTCATTATACGGATGTCGGTACGGATTCCCTCCACCTCCTGGGCATACCACAGGGGGAAGGTGTCGTTGTCACCGTGGGTTATGAGTATGGCGTTTTCAGAGCAACTGTTGAGGTAATTGTATGCTTCTTCTACCGAAGTGAATCTGTTGCTCCTGTCGTGGTCGTCCCAGTTCTGGCATCCCATCAGCACGGCAACGGCCAGTGCCAGGGCAGAGGCGGTGCAGGCTGTGCCCACAGACACGCCGGAAGTCGTGGTTTCGCCGTTCTCCCGGGCGATGCCCTTGCCGAAAAGCCCGTCCATCCAATCTTTTATCGACATCACCGCCAACCCTATCCAGATTGCGAAAACATAGAACGACCCTGCATATGCATAGTCACGCTCCCGGGGTTGATAGGGCGGCTGGTTCAGATAGATAATGATGGCTATGCCCGTCAGGAAAAAGAGCAGGAAGGTAATCCAACCGCCGCGACCGTCGTGCTTGAGCTGATAAAAGAGACCCAGCAGTCCCAGGATAAGCGGAAGGAAATAGTAATGGTTCTTGGCCTTGCTGCGGCCGATATGGTCTGGCGCATCGCTCTGGTCGCCCAGGCGCCACTCGTCCAGAAACTTGATTCCGCTCTCCCAGTTGCCGCACGAGACATCGCCGGGAATATTGCCCTGGATGTCGTTCTGCCGGCCCACAAAGTTCCAGAAGAAGTAGCGGAAATACATATAGTTGAGCTGGTAGTCAAAGAAATACCGCAGGTTGTCACGCATTCTGGGCATCTGCGACTTTTGCAGTGAACCGTCGGCCATACGCACCGTCTTGGTCTTGAAGTCACCGCTGCAATATGCATCATAGAATTGTTCATGCATCTGCGACTGAGAGCTCCACATACGGGGGAACAGCATCTTGGCACCGGCGGGATAATCGGCCGCCAGCGGTTTTGCCGTCTTGTAATAGCGGCCGTCCAGCTGGGTCCAGTAGGTATCTTCCTTGATATTGTAAACCGACTTGTAGCTCTCTCCGAACACCACCGGCTTGCTGCCGTATTGCTCGCGGTTGATGTATCGCACAAGGGTGTAAGGGTTGTCGGGGGAATACTCGTTGGTGGGCGGGTTGGCATTTGCGCGGATCACTATCACCGCAAACACCGAATAACCTATCAGTATGCAAGTGAGGCACAACAGGGCAGTATGGGCCACAGGTTTGGCCCGCTTACGCAAAACGGCCAGCAGAACAAAGCACAGTGCAAATATCAGCAGGCTTACTATGGCGGCGCCCAGATTGAACGGAGCGCCCAGACCGTTCACGAACCAGCGGTCAACGACGGCAATCAGCTTGGGAACACCCGGAATTATCACAAAGAGTATCAGTGCCAGGACCAGGGCGGAGACCGCCAGCATCAGGAGTCCTCTCCAAAGAGTCATCTTACGGTCTTCGTGGCTGCGGTAATACCATACGAAAACTATCACCGGTATCACCAGCAGGCTCAGCAGGTGGATTCCTATCGAAAGACCCAGGATCAGAGCGATGAACACTATCCACCGGTCGTTATAGGGCTCGCCGTAATGCTCTTCCCACTTCAGAATCGCCCAGAATACGATGGCCGTGACAAGGCTCGACATCGCATAGACCTCTCCCTCAACGGCAGAGAACCAGAAGGTATCGGAAAAACAGTAGGCCAGCGCCCCCGCCGCCCCGGCGCCAAGGATTGAAATTGCACGGCCCGTCGTGAGCGCCTTGCCGCGCCTTTCAAGGATGCGTCTTCCAAAGTGGACGATGGTCAGGAACAAGAAGAATATCGTGAAGGCGGAGCACATCGCGCTGCAGCAGTTCACCGCCGCAGCCGCGTGCTCACTGTCGGCAAAAAGGGTAAAGAAGCGCGCAACCAACTGGAACATCGGGTTTCCCGGGGGATGTCCCACCTCCAGTTTGTAAGACGATGCGATAAACTCGCCGCAGTCCCAGAAACTTGCCGTCGGCTCTATTGTGGACAAATATACGAAAGACGAGAATGCAAGTATGACCAGGGCCATTATGTGCTTGATTCTGTCGAATACTTTTTTCTCCATATTGAAAAGCGTATAATCCCACAAATTTAGCAATTAGTTTTTAACTTTGCAGCCGGAAATCGCATAACCTATGGCCAACGACTGGAAAGACCGCCTGGGCGTCGTTTATTCCACCGACCCCGACTTCAAATATGTAACCAGAGCCGACCTCGAAGAGCAGGCCGAGACACCGGAACCGTCGCGGCAGAAACTGACAGTCGCCATCGACCGCAAGGGACGCGGCGGCAAGCAGGTCACCCTTGTAAGCGGTTTCGTAGGAAAGGAATCCGACCTGGCGGCGCTTGCCAAGACGCTCAAGACCAAATGCGGCGTGGGCGGCAGCGCCAAGGATGGGGAGATCCTTATCCAGGGTGATTTCCGCGACCGTATAGTGGACATTCTTAAATCTCTGGGGTACAACGCCAAACGCGGCAATTAAGCTATGCTCACCTTCTTGCAGGCAATAGGACAGGACTGCTGGCAGTCCAGCGAACTGATGACGGTTGCTTCCGGCAACTTTCCGTCGGCCCTGGTCGAGAGTCATCCCGCACTGGCCACCTATGCGCTGCTGTTCTGTCTGTTATATTTTTTGATATTCGTGGAGAACGCCTTCATCTCCATATCGATATCCTACCGGGCGCTGTTCAATTCTTTGGCGCTGGACGATACCCTGGCCAACAAAAACCTCACCTACGCCATAAACAACTCCGCGCTGCTGTGCCTGCCGGTGCTGGCCCTGGCTCTCTATTTTATGAATGTCACCCGGTTGAATTTCATATTCATACTGGCGCTTGTCGCCGCGTATTCGCTGCTGCACATAGCGCTATTCCTGCTGGCGGGGTGGCTCAAACGATGTCCGGAGTTGATGCGGACGCTCTCTGTATGCGACAGGATATACCTCATCGTGTTCACCACGTTGGCGCTGCTTTTGCTGCTGGCATTCAAAATAGCAGGCGGACTCAGCATAAAGGTGTGCGCCACGGCGCTGGCGACCGTGCTGATACTGCTGTTTATTTTGCTCTCCGTCAGGAGCCTGAAGATATTTAAAGAAAATAATGCTTCGATATTGTTTTGGTTTTTTTACCTTTGCACGCTCGAAGTTTTGCCCCTAGGGTTACTAATCTGCGCACTGATTAGATTATGATAGATTTAAGAGGAAAGAAGATTCTGATTGCACAGCCTGCTCCCAAGAGCAATTCACCGTACACAGAACTCGAAACAAAATACCGCCTCTCGTTCGATTTTTGCCCGTTCTTCACGGTCAAACCCGTCACTACGCGCATCTTCAGGGGGCAGCACGTGAATATTCTCGACTATACCGCCATTGTCTTCACCTCCCGCAGCGTCATAGACTCCTTTTTCCACATTTGCGAGGAGACGCGGGTAACGGTGCCCGAGGATATGAAATACTTCTGCCAGAATCAGCAGATCGCCCTCTATCTCCAGAAATACATAGTATATCGCAAACGCAAGATTTTCTTCGGCGACGGAAAACCCCTTTCCGTATTGAACGCAATCGGCGCGAAGCATAAAAACGAAAAATTTCTGATTGCCTGCACCGATGGTCTGCGCCCCGATATGGCAAAGGCCTTTGAAACCGCAGGGCTCAAATACGGCAGTGCCGTGTTTATGAACACGGTGGTAAGCGACATAAAGCACCTGGATCTTGCCTCTTACAGCGCGCTGGTGTGCTATAGCCCCTGCGACGTGCGCTCCCTGCTGGAGAACTTCCCCGGATTCAAGCAGGAAAAACTTGTGCTGGCGACTTTCGGCGCAAATACCGCCAAGGCGGCACGGGAAGCCGGGCTCAATGTAGAGATTATGGCCCCCTCACCCGAGGCCCCCTCTATCGCCCAGGCTCTTAACCTCTACTGCAGTAAGCTGTAGGGTATCCCCACTTGTATCAGCGTATGTCTTTCTCCTTTGACAAAGAGCAACGCCTCAGGCACCGCGAGACAATTTCAGATTTGTCCGCCAAGGGTTCCCCTCTGTTCAAATTCCCTATCAAGGCATATTGTCTGCCCGGCGGCGCCCCGGTGAGCCGCTATGCCGTGGCCGTTCCCAAAAAAAACTTCAAACGGGCAATCAAGCGCAATTTGCTCAAGAGACGTATTCGTGAGGCCATCCGGCTCAATCAGGCAGAGTGCCTGGACGGCTTTGCCGGTGACTACCTGTTCGTTTATATCGCCAAGGACGTCTGTGAATACGCCGCGATTGAGGCGGCTGTCAGGGAAATACTCACCAAAAGCCGGCCGCAATGACACACGATCCTCATTGCGATGTTAGCGACGAGCGTCCGAAGGGCACGCCCCGGCACGAACACCGCTTTTTGGCCACCGAAACCCTGCCTCCGTTTCTAAGGTCCGTGCGACGCGTTGTCAACTGGCCGTTTTTGATGCTCATCAAAGGTTATAAACTTCTTCTGTCTCCTTATCTTGGCCGCAGTTGCCGCTTCACTCCCACCTGCAGCACCTACACCTACGAGGCCATAGAGAAGTACGGCATATTCAAAGGCGGCCTGCTGGGCGCCTGGCGCATCCTCCGCTGCAATCCCTGGGGCGGCAGCGGCTACGATCCCGTGCCGTAACATACTGGGGCGCTGCCCCAAACCCCGCCGCTCCGGCTTTGCTACCGCTTCTGCCTGCCCGGCCCTGCCTTCGCTAGCGCCTGATGGCGCGCATTATACTGGGGCGCTGCCCCAAACCCCGCCGCCCTCACCATTGAAGCATAGCCAGCGTGTAGGCATTCCCGACAAACATAAGCACGCGACCCTCTCTTAGAACGCACTCTGCGGCATACCGGCGTACTCTTTGGCCCAATATCAGGGGTAAGCGCACGTGCCCCCCCCTCCAGACACGCATCTGGAGCATAGTGCCGTGCACGACATTGACGGTATCCCCGGAACGAGAATACCCGAACCCGATACGGCACGGGGATATGACCGGTCGGCGCGACGAGAACTGCTCCACAAGATGATTCTGGGTGCCGTCTCTCTCATCTTGTGGCCGGCAAACGGGGATTACCATCTTCGGCCGACGGTCGCACCACGTGGCCCCACCCAAGTTTGAAAACCAAGGGCCACCCCAAAAACAAAGGGCCGGCATCATCTGCCGGCCCCTGTTATCCAGACCCGAAAAGCGGGATTATTTCTTGACAACCTTCTTCTCGGATGCTTTCTCTTCGCGACGACGGTTGAGGTCGTACATAATGGGCGTACCGATGAAGATGGAAGCGTAGGTACCTACTATCACACCGAGAGTCAGGGCAACTGCGAAACCGCGGATGGACTCGCCGCCGAAGATTGCGATTGCAACCAGAACGAGCAGGGTGGTGATGGAGGTGTTCAACGTACGGCTCAAGGTTGCATTGACGGCCTCGTTGATGTTCTCTTTCAGGGCGCGCTTGGGATAGAGCGTCTTGTATTCGCGGATACGGTCAAAGATCACCACGTTGTCGTTGATGGAGTAACCGATGATGGTGAGGATGGCCGCGATGAAGGTCTGGTCAACGTCCAGGGTGAAAGGCAGGATTCCGCTGAACAGCGAGAAGAAGCCGATCATCAGCAATGCGTTGTGTACCAGGGATGCGACACCGCCGACACCCCAGGTCCAGTTGGTGAACCGCAGTGCAATGTACGCGAAGATGGCGATAAGTGCCAGTATCACGGCGATAATTGCGTCGCGCTGCATCTCGCTCGCGATGGACGCGTCCACGCGGTCGGAGGAGATGATACCGTTGGGGTTGTTCAGGGTAGAGGTGAACTCTTCCTGGGTCATCTGGGTTGCAAAGAAGCCCTTGAGTGCGTTGTATATCTTGCCTTCAATCTCCTTGTCGGTCTCCTGGCTGCGGTCGTTCACTTTATATTTGGTGGTGATGCGCATCTGGGATGCACCGCCAAACTGCTTGACCTCGGGGGCCTCTCCGAATTCCTGGAAGGTAGCAGAACGTACGCTTTCTGCGGTAACCGGCTGGTCGAAGCGGACAACATAGGTACGGCCACCGCTGAAGTCCACACCGTAGCTGAAGCCCTTTGTAAAGATGCTCACCAGGGCGATTACACAGAGAACACCGGAAATGATATAGGTGGTCTTGCGCAGCTTGATGAAGTCGATATGGGTATTCTTGAGGAAGTTGCGGGTTGCAGGCGAATCGAAAGTGATGTCTTTGCCACGGGCAAGACGACCTTCAAATATCAGACGGGGGATAAAGATCGAGGTGAATACCGATGTGATGATACCGATAACCAGAACGGCGGCAAAGCCCTTGACGGGACCGCTGCCGAAGAAGAACAGGATGATACCGGTGATCAGGGTTGTCAGCTGACCGTCTATGATGGCTGAATATGCATTCTTGTAACCGTCGCTGATGGCCAGGCGAAGCGATTTACCGCTGCGAAGCTCCTCTTTGACACGTTCGTAGATAATCACGTTGGCATCCACCGCCATACCCATGGTGAGCACGAGACCCGCGATACCGGGGAGGGTGAGCACCGCACCGAAGGATACCAGCGCACCGAACAGGAACAGAACATTGCACAGAAGGGCAAAGTCAGCTGCGACACCCGCACGGCGGTAGAAGATAGCCATGTATATGAGCACGCACAGGAAGGCGAGCAGGAACGATATCATACCGCTCTTGATGGACTGGCTACCCAGGGAAGGTCCCACAACCTGCTCCTGGACGATGCGGGCGGGAGTGGAGAGCTTACCGCTCTTGAGCACAGTGGCAAGGTCTTCTGCCTCTTCCGGAGTGAAATGGCCGGTAATCTGGCTGCTGCCGCCGCTGATCTTGTTCTGGACATTAGGATAAGAATAAACCAGACCGTCCATCACGATGGCGATCTGCTTGCCTATATTCTGCTCGGTGATGACCTCCCAACGGGCACTGCCGGTGGTGTTCATAGTCATAGACACCTCGGCCTCGCCGGTGATCTGGCTGTAGTTGACACGGGCCGACGTAATCACGCCGCCGTCGAGAGCCGCGTCCTTGCCGGCCGCACGCTTGAGGGCGACCAGTTCGAAATACTGACCGTTCTTTACATAAGAGCTCGGCTTGAATGTGAGCGCGGGAACAAAGTCCCCGGGCAGGCCCACGGAAGTCTCACGGAGCATACGCATAACCTCGGCGGTGTCACGGTAGTGAACCAGGCCCAGGCAGGCGTTGTT
>CACYEB010000030.1 GCA_902773305.1 uncultured Bacteroidia bacterium | reverse complement strand
TTTCCTGGAAACAATGCAAAAAATATCAATATGCCAAAGAGTCTGATTTCAATACACGATTTCTCCAAGGAAGAGATCCTGCACATACTCTCGGTAGCGCGCGAAATGGAGGCGACCGGAAGCAGCAAACTGCTGGACGGCAAGGTGGTGGCGTGCCTCTTCTTCGAACCTTCCACCCGCACCAGGCTCAGTTTCGAGACTGCCGCAAACAGGCTGGGAGCCAGAGTCATCGGCTTCAGTGACGTTGCCAACACCAGCATCAGCAAGGGCGAGTCGCTCAAGGATACCATCAAGATGGTGTCCAACTATGTGGATATCATAGTGATGCGCCACCCGTTGGAAGGTGCCGCCCGCTATGCAAGCGAGGTATGCGACATTCCTGTGGTCAATGCGGGCGACGGTGCCAACCAGCACCCCAGCCAGACGCTGCTTGACCTCTACACCATTCTCGAAACCCAGGGCCGGCTGGAGAATGTAACGATAAATATGGTGGGTGACTTGAAATATGGCCGGACCGTACACTCGCTGCTGCAGGCGATGTCACATTTCAACCCCGAATTCATCTTCACCGCACCGGAAGAACTCAAGCTGCCGCAGGAGTACAAGCATTTCCTGGACAGCCGCGGCATTCCCTACAGGGAGACCTCGTCGTTGCAGGAGCACCTGGGCGACTGTGACATCCTATATATGACCCGTGTTCAGCAGGAGCGCTTCAGCGACCCGATGGAATACGAAAAAGTCAAGGATGTCTACCGTCTGGAAGCCGCCATGCTCAACGGCGTGCGGGACAACCTCAAGATCCTCCACCCCCTCCCCAGGGTGGGCGAAATCGCCGACGATGTCGACGACACCCCCTATGCATATTTCTATAAACAGGCAGAGAACGGTATGTATGTGCGGATGGCCATCATAGCCTATCTTCTCGGTTATAAATAACATATCATGTCCGAAAAGCAAACCCAACTGAAAGTCAGCGCCATCAAGGACGGCACCGTACTGGACCATATCCCGGCGAACAGTATATTCCAGGTAATCGACATCCTGGACCTCAACCACACCGGGAATCCCGTCACGATAGGGGTCAACCTGGAGAGCAAGTCGCTCGGCCGCAAGGGCATCATCAAGATTGCCGACCGCTTTTTCGCCGACGGTGAGCTTGGGCGCATAGCCCTGGCCGCACCGGAAGCCACCGTGAATGTAATCAGGGATTATGAAGTGGTCCAAAAAAAGAAAATCGTGTTGCCCGACGTCGTCGTAGGCATTGCGAAATGCTCCAACCCTATGTGCGTGACCAACCGGCAGGCTGTCACGACCCGGTTTAAAACCCTCAAGGAGGGAGAAAAAGTAAAACTATTGTGCCACTATTGCGAAAAAACAACCGAAGAATTTATACCTTTACGGCACTGAAAAATTCAATAACCCTCACAAGCAATGAAAAAAGCTTACAACTTCAACGCCGGCCCCTGCGTTCTGCCAAAGGCGGCCATAGATTCGGCAATTGACGCCCTCAAGGATTTCAAAGGTACCGGGATGTCGGTAATAGAAGTATCGCACCGGTCCAAGGAGTGGGACGCTGTGATGGACGAATGCCGGGCCCTCTGGAAGGAACTGCTGAATATCCCCGACACCCACGAGGTCCTGTTTATGGCGGGCGGCGCTTCCACCCAGTTCCTGTGCGTACCTATGAATTTCCTGGAGAAGAAAGCCGCGTATCTGGAGACTGGCGTTTGGGCAAAGAAAGCATATAAAGAGGCTGCCGGGCTGGGCGACGCAGTGGTAGTTGCATCGTCTGCCGACAAGACTTTCAGCTACATTCCCAAGGGATGGAGCATTCCCACCGATGTGGATTATTTCCATATCACCACCAACAATACCATCTACGGCACCGAAATCCGCAGGGATATCGACAGTCCGGTACCCCTGATTGCCGATATGTCTTCCGATATTATGAGCCGTCCCGTGGATGTCGGCAAATATGCCCTGATCTACGGCGGTGCCCAGAAAAACGTCGGCCCCGCCGGCGTTACATTCGCCATCATCCGCAGGGATGCCCTGGGTAAGGTGAGCCACTATATTCCCACTATGCTCAACTATCAGACACATATAGACGGCAAGTCTATGTTCAACACCCCGCCCGTCTTCTCGATATATGTGATGAACGAGACCCTCAAGTGGCTCAAGGGCATCGGCGGCGTAGAGGCCATAAACAAGATCAACGTCAAGAAGGCCCAGATGCTCTACGACGAGATTGACCGCAACAGCCTGTTCGTGGGCACCGCTGCAAAGGAAGACCGCTCCATTATGAACGTCTGCTTCGTGATGGCTGAGGGCCGCGAGGCTCTGCAGGACGAGTTCCTCTCATTTGCCAAAGATCGCGGTATGGTGGGCATCAAAGGCCACCGCAGCGTGGGCGGTTTCCGCGCATCGCTCTACAACGCCTGCCCGGTGGAGGCAGTGGAGGCGCTCATCGCCACTATGCAGGAATTTGAGAAACTTCACAAATAAGCCGATATGAAAGTTTTAGTTGCTACAGAAAAACCCTTTGCGGCTGCCGCCGTGGCGGGTATCAGGAATATCGTAGAAACTGCAGGCCACACCCTGGCCCTGCTTGAGAAATATACTTCCAAAGAAGAGTTGCTGGCAGCCGTTGCCGATGCAGACGCCCTTATCGTACGCAGCGACAAGGTTACCGCAGAGGTAGCAGAGGCTGCAAAGAACCTCAAAATCGTGGTCCGCGCAGGCGCCGGTTTTGACAATCTGGACCTGGACGCCCTCAGTGCCCGGAAGGTGGTAGCTATGAACACCCCCGGCCAGAACGCCAACGCTGTGGCCGAACTGGCCATCGCAATGATGATTTATATGTGCCGCAACCAGTTCACCCCCGCTACCGGCAGTGAGATTATGGGCAAGAAGATAGGCATACAGGCATACGGCAACGTCGGCCGTCTGGTGGGCAAAAAGGCCGAAGCGCTGGGTATGAGCGTGATGGCTGTGGATCCGTTTATCCCGGCAGAGAAGATACGGGAGATGGGCGCCGAGCCCGCCGCCAGCGTAGAGGACCTCTACTCCGGCTGCAACTTTGTTTCCATCCACATCCCCGCAACACCCGAGACCATCGGCAGCATAGGTTACGACCTCATCACCAAGATGCCCAAGGGCGCAACCCTTATCAACACCGCCCGCAAGGAGGTGATTGACGAAGCCGGTCTGGAAAAGGCTCTGGAAGAGCGTCCCGACCTCAAATACGCCACCGACATCGCCCCGTCGAACTACGCCGCCCTGCGCGAGAAGTTTGGCGAGAGAGTGTTTGCGACTCCCAAGAAGATGGGTGCCCAGACCGCCGAAGCCAACCTCAACGCCGGCCTGGCGGCAGCCAACCAGATTTGTGCATTCTTCAAAGACGGTTGCACCAAGTTCCAACTGAATAAATTCTAATCAAATATGGTTAAGGTTAAACCCTTTGCTGCACTTCGGCCGCCTAAACAATATGCGGCCGAAGTTGCTTCTCGCCCCTATGATGTGCTCAATTCAGAGGAGGCAAAGGCAGAGGCCGGCGAAAAATCGCTGCTTCACATCATCAAACCCGAGATTGACTTCGACCCCATTGCCGGCGAGCACGAGCCGCGCGTTTATGCCAAGGCGGTTGAGAATCTCAAAAAATGGCAGGCAAACGGCTGGCTGGTGCAGGACGGCAAAGAGAACTACTATCTCTACGCC
>CACYEB010000029.1 GCA_902773305.1 uncultured Bacteroidia bacterium | reverse complement strand
TACGCATTACGCAAAAAGCCTCCGGGTATGAGTGTCAGTTTACTTTTCCCCAGTAGGCATTTTTCCACCATATCATGTTTCTTTTAACAGTGATCAGTTCGTGCTGATAAAGAGCACGGTTGTTTCGACACACAGTGAGTCCGTCCAGTTGAATGTCAATTCTGTTGTCCTTGCCAATGAAAACAGAGCCGATAGTTACCGGAAACATTAGCTGGTTTCTAGATAATAGCGTGGCATCCGTATTGAAGACTGTTAGTTCAATCAAGTATTCTTCACTGTCTTTAGCCAGGGTGAGTGAGTGATTGTCTGTCATTAAATAGCCGTGACCGTTCACTTTACATTTGACAAGATGCGTGTCATGCCCAAAAGCCGGGAATAACACGTTTAAATACAGGGAATCAGGAGATCGGAATGAAGACGTTTGCATGGAGGCGGCTATTTCGGGTAAGCAACCATCAAGATCAAAGATGTTGTCATTTAGTTCAATGATATCGCTTGAAAGATAATTCCACTGTCCCTCCGATCTTATGATGCAATCTCCATCACTTGCCGGGAAGTGTCCCCAATTTCCGGAATATAACACATAGTTTCCATCATCAGTTAATACCAGTTGTTCGTTAAGGTTTTCAAAATCAAAGGGATAAAAAATGGATCTGGCATATGTGCCACTTATGTCCCTGTAATGTGGGAGAGATATCTTGGGAACAAGCGGAGGATTTTCAGACCCATCTTTTTTCCAGTACATTCCACGCCAATATATGTAACCGTCATGTAACATCACAATGTCATTGGCATAAATTTCCCTTTCAAACAAATCTTCCGGAAAACCTTCAATATCCACAACTGCGCAGTTATTGCTCCCTAAATCTATACTAAGCTGGTAATCTAACTGTTTTCGGGACAAAACATCCGTAGAAAGAATTCTTATAGAAAAAGTTGTGCTACCATAGAATCTTAATTGATTACCATCATCATGGTTAGAGGTAGAAAATGATTTAGGTACTTTCAAAACACGTCCAGGGGTGATTGTGAAGTTATTTTCTGCTAGCAGAAAATAACAGGAGTAGATGAAGTTATCCTCCATAGCTTCCGGAACGTTCAACATGACATATATGGAATCGGGCGAGCCCTTTTGATATGTTGTTATTGATATAACGGAATCGCTCAATTCCTGAGCATATCCAGCAAAGGTATCGCTGATTTGCAGCGCATCAGAAGATATGCGTTTCCATTTTCCATTAGACTTGGTTGATATTTTACCGCATTCTTCAGTCTGGAGCGTATACCGATGATGCTTTTCCAGGGAGAGAACACATTCTTGACCAGAATCGGACTCGGTCCTGTAGACCCCCCGCGGATTCCTGCACAAGCACGGAAAACAAAGGCATAGCAGCACAAGAGTAATAATGATCAATTTATCTGAACAAAGATTCATATACCTATAAGCATTATTACTATTAATATCACTTTACAGTTCACGAGTAATTAGTTTTTTATCTTCTGCATTTACCCAATACTTTCCTCCGGATCCACAAATCTGATGGGATTACCTGCGCAGTAGGAGTATGGGGAGATGTCATAATGACGGTGAGCCAGGGGATCGGGAGAGAAGAACATTGAGAACCAGGGGGCATATACCCTGGCACCGAAGTCGTAGAGGACACCGTATAGGTCCGGGATGAGTTCATTGCCGGAAAAACGGATGGTCTGGTTATTGCCAATACACACCAATGGCGTTCCGTAAGGGGTGTATCCAAGCCGTTGGAGTATGGTATCTTCCGCGTCTAGCACACGTCTCACGTTGCCTCGGCGGTCCTTGATAAAGTAACGCCAGGCAGGCTGACCGGCGGCACTCAAGTCGGCATAACCGTATGGTCGGAACACTTTCTTTGTTCCAGAGCGTCTCGTCCTGCGCGGAAAGCACTATCCCGAAAGAAAAGAATACCAATAAAAATAATACAAATTGTTTCATATTGGAAACGATAGTTTGTTGAAAGATTGGACACCGATTATGTGCTTCCCCAATAAATAAAACTTCTCCGAGTTCTAATACACGGCGAATATACAACTAATCATTGACAATAACAATCCCAGAAAAAACAGCCTACGCATTACGCAAAAAGCTTGCGGTAGCAACCCCAAGGTATATTTTTTGCAGTAATCTTGCGCCCGTACGCGTAAGAGTATTGGCGCAATTTTAGTTAGTATGCATCTTAATAAATGGCTTTTCGCCGCTGTTGCGGCTTTGATTTATACGGTCCCTTCAAATGCGGCTCCCTCTGAGGCCGACACCCTCGCCGCACAGGCGGGAGACACAGTTGTAATCTCCCTCTCAAAGGCTTTGGAAATCGCCCTTTCCGAGAACGTCGCAGTAAAGGTGGCGGACAGGGAGATCGAAAGGTCCCAGTATGCAAGGAAAGGCACTTACGCCTCCCTTTTTCCGCAGATAAACGCCTCCGGCTCATACCAGAGAACCATCAAGAAGCAGGTGATGTACATGGGCGGGGACGATGATTCCAAAGGTGGAGGAATGTCCTCCATGTTTGCCGGGGTCATGGCTCCAGTGATGTACTATATCAATCAGCTCTTCGAGGGTACCGGCATCCCCATGGTGCCTTACGTGGACCCCAATGCCGATGCTGCGCCGGCCTCTTCCAACGAGGGTTTCGAGGTGGGCCGCTGGAACACCTGGTCCGGTGGAGTGAGCGCCGCCATGCCGCTTGTGAACGCTCAGCTGTGGCAGAGCATCGGCCTTTCCGGCGACGCCGTGGAACTGGCGGTTGAAAAGGCCCGGGAGTCCAGGCTGGGAACCGTAACCAGCGTGAAGCAGGCCTATTTTGGCGTGCTTCTGGCCAAGGAGGCGTTCAACGTATACAGGAGCGTCTATGAAAACGCCCTGGAGAATCTCTCCAACATCGAGAAGAAATACAACGTCCAGAAGGCGTCGGAACTGGACCTCACAAGGGCCAAGACCAACCTTGCAAACGCCATCCCCAATGTCTACAACGCCGAATCTTCCATCATAATAGCCCTTTGGCAGCTGAAGGCCGTGATGGGGATCGACCTGGATACGCCCATCGACGTGGAAGGTGCCCTGGAGGATTACGCGTCCCACATGTTCTACGACATCAACGAGGCCCGTGAGGCCGGCCTTGAAAGGAACACCACCATGCGTCAGCTTTCCATCCAGGCCGAGCAGCTTGCAAAGACCGTGAGGCTGCAGCAGTATGCCTACATTCCCACGCTGGCGCTGAACTTCTCGTACAGCATGAACGCCATGACCAACGACTTCAAGTTCAGCGAATACAAGTGGACCCCGTATTCATTTGTGGGCGTCTCGCTCAGCATCCCCATTTTCTCGGGCGGAAAGAGGTACTTTGACGTGAAGCAGGCCAAGGTCCAGGCGGCGGAGCTCGACCTCCAGCGGATCAATACCGAGCGCCAGCTCAAGATAGCCATCCGCCAGAGCCTCCAGACCATGGAAACGGCCATGCGGACGCATATAGCGGCGGAGGATGCCCTTGGTTCGGCCGAGAAGGCATACAGCATAGCGGCGCGCTCGTACGACGTGGGCCGTTCCACGCTGACCGATCTCGACAACGCCCAGCTCGCCCTCACGCAGGCCCGCCTCGGGGTCTGCCAGGCCATTTTCAACTTCGTGACCGCCAAGGCGGC
>CACYEB010000028.1 GCA_902773305.1 uncultured Bacteroidia bacterium | reverse complement strand
TGGGTACCGCCCATTATCGTATTCTGGCCGTTGACGAAAGAAGATATGTTCTCGCCGTATTTGTTGCCGTGGGTCATCACCACCTCTATATCCTCCCCGACCAGATGGATGGGGGGATAGAGCGGTTCCTCATCGATATTCTCGTTGAGCAGATCCAGCAGACCGTCGGTGGACTTGAAGGAGTTCTTGTTGTAGTTGAGCGTCAGACCGGTGTTCAGATAGGCGTAGTTCTTCACCATCTCCACGATGTATTCCTCGTTGAACTTGTAGTCCGGGAATATCTCTTCGTCCGGGGTGAAAACCACCATGGTTCCGTTGCGCTCAGAAGTGGATTCCTCGCCCTGGCCTGTAATCTCTCCCTGCGAGAATGTAGCCCACTTGGTCTGTCCGTCGCGGAAAGACTGCACCTTGAAATAAGAAGAGAGGGCGTTCACGGCCTTGAGGCCGACACCGTTGAGGCCGACGCTCTGCTTGTAGCTCTTGTTGTTGTACTTGCCGCCGCTGTTTAGCCTGCTCACCGCCATTATCATATCCTTGAACGGAATGCCACGGCCCCAGTCACGCACCGTCACGGTCTTGTCTTCAAGCGTGATGTCGATACGCTTGCCGCTGCCGCTTCGGAACTCATCCACCGAATTGTCTATGACCTCCTTGGTGAGGACGTAGATGCCGTCGGTGGAGTCGCTGCCGTCGCCGCGCCGTCCGATATACATGGAAAGCCTCTGGCGGATATGCTGTACATCTTCCAGATGGATGATGCTGCCGTCGCCATATTCATAACGGGGGATATCCAGGGTGCTGTTTTCTTCGCTCATCTGAATTCTTCTCCTATTTCTGTCTGATATATATCTGCAGCGGGCAGCCCTTGAAAGGGAAGTGCTCGCGCAGCTTGTTCTCCAAAAAGCGCTTGTACGGGTCGCGGATATACTGCGGAAGGTTGCAGAAGAACGCGAATGCCGGGAATGCGGTGGGGAGCTGGGTAACGTATTTGATCTTGATGTATTTGCCCTTCCAGGCCGGCGGAGGGTAATTCTCTATCTCGGGCAGCATCGCCTCGTTCAGGGCCGAGGTCGGTATCCTTCGGGAATAGTTGTCGTATACCTCCTGCGCCGCATTCAACACATCCATAATGCGCTGCTTCCTGATCACCGAAGTAAATATGACGGGAACGTCGTTGAAGGGCTGCAGACGCTGCGAAAGGGCCTCGCGGTACTCCTTCATAGTGTTGTTCCCCTTCTCTATCGCATCCCACTTGTTCACCACCAGCACACACCCCTTGCGGTTGCGGTTGATGATGTTGAAAATGGCAAGGTCCTGGGCCTCGATACCCTGCCGGGCATCTATCATCAATATGCAGACATCGGAATTCTCTATGGCGCGGATGGCGCGCATCACGGAGTAAAATTCCAGGTCTTCAGTAACCTTCTTTTTCCTGCGCAGGCCGGCGGTGTCAACCAGGACAAACTCGTGACCGAATTTATTGTAGTGCGTGGAAATGGCGTCGCGGGTGGTTCCCGCCACCGGGGTCACAATGTTGCGGTCCTCTCCCAGCAGGGCGTTGGTAAGAGATGATTTTCCCACGTTGGGCTTGCCCACTATGGCTATGTGCGGCAGGCGGTGTTCCTCTTCCTCTTCCGCTATCTTGCTGTCGGCAGGGAGCTTCTCCAGGACTGCATCCAGCAAATCTCCCGTGCCGCTGCCTGTTGCAGAAGAAATCGAAAACGGCTCTCCCAGTCCCAGCGAATTGAACTCATATACGCCATATTGTTTTTCGGCGGTGTCAACCTTGTTCACCACCAGCAGCACCGGCTTGCGGCTGCGGCGCAGGATATCGGCTATCTCCGCATCGAAATCGGTGATACCTGTAGCCACCTCCACCATAAAGAGCACCAGGTCACTCTCTTCAATGGCGATGAGAACCTGGTCGCGGATGGCACTTTCGAACACATCGTCGCTATTTACCGTGAAACCGCCTGTATCAACCACAGAAAACTCGTGGCCGCACCACTCGCATTTGCCGTAGTGGCGGTCGCGCGTCACGCCCGAGACATTGTCCACGATGGCCTGCCGCATCCCCACCAACCGGTTGAAGAGCGTGCTCTTGCCCACATTTGGGCGTCCCACTATCGCTACCAGGTTATTCATATCTTTCTCAAACTAAAATGCCGGATTGGCATATGATACTATGTCTTCTTTGGTGATGGTGTCGCTGCAGAGTATCAGAAGGCGCTCCACCACATTCCTCAGTTCGCGGATATTGCCCGTCCAGGGCATCTTCTGCAACTCCTTGTAGGCGGCTGCCTCTACCTTGCGGCGGGGCATTCCGCTCTCCGCACAGATCTGCTCGATGAAATAATCGACCAGCAGGGGGATGTCGTCCAGGCGCTCGCTCAGCGATGGCACGTGGATCAGTATCACGCTCAGGCGGTGATAAAGGTCCTCCCTGAAAGTCCCCTTGGCAATCTCCTCCAGCAAATTCTTGTTGGTGGCGGCAATAACCCTCACGTTGACCTCGATATCCTTGTCGCTGCCCACGCGGTTAAGCTTTTTCTCCTGAAGCACGCGGAGCACCTTGGCCTGTGCGGCAAGACTCATATCCCCTATCTCGTCCAGGAACAGCGTACCGCCGTCGGCCTGCTCGAACTTGCCCTTGTGCTGCTTGATGGCCGATGTAAAGGAGCCCTTTTCGTGGCCGAAAAGTTCGCTCTCTATTAGTTCAGAGGGGATTGCCGCGCAGTTGACCTCGATAAAAGGAGCGGAGGCGCGGTTGCTCTGAAGGTGCAGATTGTGGGCCACCAGTTCCTTGCCCGTCCCGTTGCCGCCGGTAATCAGCACCCGGGCGTCTGTGGGTGCCACGCGGGCTATCACATCTTTCACGTGCCTGATCTGCTCCGACTCTCCCACTATCGTGTAGCGGTTGTCGGTCTTCTTGCGCAATATGCGGGTCTCCTTTACCAGCGAAGTCTTTTCGGTGGCATTCTTGAGGGTGATCAGTATTCTGTTCAAATCGAGAGGCTTCTGTATGAAATCGAACGCCCCCTTCTTGATGCAGTCCACTGCGGTGTCTATGTCACCGTGGCCCGATATCATAATGACGGCCGATTCGCACCCTTCGCCCACCAGGCGTTCAAGCACCTCCACGCCGTCCATCTCGGGCATCTTTATATCGCAGAAAATTGCGTCAAAACTCCCCGCCATTGCCGCCTCGTAGCCGGTCTTGCCGTCTTCTGCGACAGAAACGGTGTGGCCTTCGTACTCAAGGATTTCCTTCAGGGTGTTGCGGATCGCCCGCTCATCGTCTATAATTAAAAGTTTCACGCTGCCAGATATGTTTATTCTTGCAAATATACTCAATTTTTGAGTATTTTTGTAATACAATAGTTTGCCATGAAACAATATCCACAACTTATAATAGCCATTGACGGTTATTCTTCCACGGGCAAGAGTTCGTTTGCCAAACTCATTGCAGAAAAACTCGGTTATATCCACCTTGACTCGGGCGCCCTGTACCGTGCCGTCACCCTGCACGGCCTGCGCAACGGCACTATTGCAGACGGCAAAATCGACGCCGATGCCCTGGTGGCCACCCTGCCCGGGCTGGAAGTGTCCCAGCGTCCCGACACCTACATCGGGGAAGAGAACGTAGAGGGGCTGATCCGCCAGATGGAGGTCAGCAGTTACGTCAGTCCCGTGTCAGCCATTGCAGCCGTACGCACCTTCGTAGATGACAACCTGCACAAAATGGCCAGCGGCGGCGGCGTAGTTATGGATGGCCGCGACATCGGAACTACCGTATTTCCCAATGCCGATCTCAAAATCTTTATGCAGGCCGATGACCTGGTGAGGGCAATGCGCCGCTACAAAGAGACCACAGACCCGGGCACCACATTCATTGATGTGCTGAACAATCTGCGCGACCGCGACAGACGCGATTCCACCCGGGAAGTCTCGCCGCTGAGAAAAGCCGACGACGCCATAGTGCTCGACAACACTTGCATGACTATGGAAGACGAACTGAACTGGCTTTTCACGCTGCTCGAAGAGAAGTATGGGTTCGAATTCTAGAATCTGCGAAATAGACCCCGGCTCCGGGTTCTGCCACGGAGTCGTAAGAGCCGTGACCAAGGCCGAAGAGTTCCTCTCCGGCGGTGGGTGTCTCTACTCCCTGGGAGCTATGGTCCACAACACTTCCGAGATAGACCGTCTGGCCGGCAAGGGGCTTGTGACCATCAACCTGGAGCGTATGGCGGCACTGGGCGAAGGTGACACAGTGCTGATCAGGGCCCACGGAGAGCCACCTTCTACATACGCCCTGGCCAATGAACGGAAGATAAACCTGATAGACTGCACCTGCCCCGTGGTCCTCAAACTGCAACGCGACATCGCCGCTGCGTGGCGCACCGTTTCCGCCATCGGCGGTTCCGTGGTTATATTCGGCAAGCGGGGCCATGCAGAAGTCAACGGCCTGGTGGGCCAGACCCGGGGCGAAGCCATCGTTATAGAGAATACCGGCGAAATCGGCTCGCTCGATTTCTCGCATCACATAGAACTCTTTTCCCAGACTACCCGCGACCCGGGAGAGTACGTGGCACTGAAGGAGGCGCTGCTGCAGCACACTTCTGACGTCACCATCCACGACACCATCTGCCGTCAGGTCAGCAGCCGCCACCGTTCCCTTGCCGCCTTTGCCGCCGGCCACGATGTAATACTGTTCGTCAGTGGCCGGGACTCCTCCAACGGCAAAGTCCTGTTCGAACTCTGCCGCAAGCACAATCCCAACACCCACTGGGTAGAGGATCCCGCCTCGCTCCGCCCCGAATGGCTTACAGGCGCCCGCACCATCGGCATCACCGGCGCCACCAGTACCCCACGCTGGCAACTTGAAGCCGTAGCGGCTATGATCCGGTAGCCCGCCGCCGCATCCTTTTCATATTTTCGCAACACCTTATCCGGCAAGGTTATTCTTTCCCCGCCATCGCCTTCTCGTAGCAGTGGCGGCACAGAGGCTCGTAGGTCTGCTTTTCGCCCAGTTCCACCAGTTTGTCGCTTGCGATGAGCCGGTGCGAGAAGTTGGCCGGGTCGCCGCAGCGGACGCAGATGGCGTGTACCTTGGTGACGTATTCGGCCACCGCCATAAGCGCCGGCATCGGGCCGAAGGGCTTGCCGCGGAAGTCCATATCCAACCCTGCCACAATTACGCGTATGCCGCTGTCGGCAAGTTTCTGCACGACATCGACTATTCCGTCGTCGAAGAACTGCGCCTCGTCTATTCCCACAACATCTACGTTGCCGGCCAGCATAATGATGCTTGATGATGAATCCACAGGGGTGGAAAGGATGGAGTTGCCCTGGTGTGACACTACTTCTTCTTCTGAATAGCGGGTGTCGACGGACGGCTTGAAAATCTCAACGCGGAGATTTGCAAACTGGGCGCGGCGAAGGCGGCGTATCAGTTCTTCTGTTTTGCCTGAAAACATCGAGCCGCAGATGACTTCGATCCAGCCGGGAGTTTTTGCGTTCTCTGTGAACATTTCGCTTGGGAAAATAATTATCTTTGTAGGTGGACTAACAAATATAGCACAAAAATGTCAAAACTCTACATAGTACCCACACCCGTAGGCAATCTTGGCGATATGACGCCAAGGGCCGTCGAAGTGCTGCAGAATGTAGATTTGATATTGGCCGAGGATACCCGTACCAGCGGCGTACTCCTGAAACATTTCGGGATCACCACCCACGCCGAGAGCCATCATAAGTGGAACGAACACGAGACGGTGGAGCGTATCAGGGAGAAAATCCTCTCCGGCCTTTCGGTGGCGTTGATTTCCGACGCCGGGACACCCGGCATCAGCGATCCCGGTTTCCTGCTGGCGCGCACCTGTGCCGAGGCGGGCATCGAGGTGGAGACGCTCCCCGGCGCCACCGCCTGCATCCCGGCACTGGTCAATTCAGGGCTGCCTTGCGACCGCTTCTGTTTCGAAGGATTCCTGCCTCTGAAAAAGGGGCGCCAGACACGGCTGAAAGAGCTTTCCGCAGAGCGCCGCACGATGGTGTTCTATGAATCACCGCT
>CACYEB010000027.1 GCA_902773305.1 uncultured Bacteroidia bacterium | reverse complement strand
GTCGATTACTCCGATTACTGCTGGCTTGATCTGGCGACCCACAAGTATAAGAACAAGTATGAATTCGATATAAAGTTCTATACTAACAAGTCCGGTGACAATTCCACCAAGATCAAGATCACGGATTTGAAGGATATCTTCTATTCGACGGAACTGACTCTTGGTACCGTCACTCCGTAGTGATTGAACGTAGATGGACTAAAAGGCGGCAGGGATATCTTCCCGGCCGCCTTTTAGTTTTCGGCAATTATGATTACTTTTGTATAAACTGAAATCTGTTTGCCGTGAATATCCTTTTGTCCAGGATGATAGAAAAGGCCGACCCGTCACAGGTGGCGGGTCTGGCGCGGTTTTTCAAAACCGGCCCGGGGCAGTATGGCGAAGGAGACAAGTTCCTGGGAATCAAGGTCCCCGTGACCAGAGCCGTAGTCAGGGAGTGCTGGCGGCAGGTAAGTTTCGACAATCTGGATGAGTGCATTGTCAGTGAGTATCACGAGGTTCGGCTGGCGGCGTTGCTGACTTTGGCGGAGATTTTCCGGCACGCCGGAAAGAAGTCGCCGTCCAAGCCTGGAATGCCCGACCGCAGGGCGTGCGTCGACTTCTATCTGGCCCATACCGACCGCATAAATAACTGGGATCTAGTGGACCTTTCGTGCTATCCCATCCTGGGCGAGTGGCTGTTGGACAAGGACCGTTCGATTCTTTACGATATGGCCCTCGGGCAGCGCGCCGGAGCACCCGGTGGAAATAGTCTCCTCTGGGAGCAGCGCATTGCCATCGTCAGTACGATGACATTCATCCGCCACGGGGAACTTGACGACACCTTCGCCATATCCGACCTGCTCCTGAATCATCCCCACGACCTCATTCACAAGGCCGTGGGATGGCTGCTGAGGGAGGCTGGGAAAAAGGATATGGCGGCGCTGGAAGCTTTTTTGCTGCCGCGGTACCTCAATATGCCACGCACAATGCTCCGTTATGCCATAGAGAAGTTCCCGGAAGCGCGGAGGCAAGAATATCTTAAAGGCAATGTCCACTGAGAAACATCCATTCGAGCCGTTCCTTCCACAGGGAGCGCGCATCCTCTTCCTGGGGAGCTTTCCGCCCCCTGCGGCACGATGGTCGATGCCATTCTATTACCCTAACTGGATCAATGATTTCTGGCGGATAATGGGGCTGATCCATTTTGGAGACAAGGACCGTTTCTGCATAGTCGGCGGGAAGCGCTTTGATGAGACTGCGATCCGTGAGTTCTGCTCACGGGAAGGGCTGGCCTTTTACGACACCGCCTGCGAGGTCCGCCGCCTCCGCGGCAACGCATCCGATGCCTTCCTGGAAGTGGTCACCCCGACCGACATCCCAGCCATGCTGGAGAGGATTCCCGAATGCAAAGCGCTGGTAACCACCGGGCAGAAGGCTACTGAAGTAATCGCGGAAAGATTCGGCTGCGCCGTTCCGCAAATCGGCGGATCTGTCGAAACGGACATCGCCGGCCGCTCCATCCGCTTCTGGCGGATGCCCTCCACATCGCGCGCATATCCGCTTCCCCTGCAGCAGAAGGCGGAGTATTACAGACAACTGTGGATAGTGGTCCAATCTCTGGACCACTAAGCCCGCCGCCCGCTAAAAAGAACTATAGGAAAATGGTCTCGTCACCCTTGTGGGCTTCGGAGGCGTCGATGGGTTCGGAGGAGACCACCTTGTCGACGATGCTCTTCTCGTAGCCGCGCCAGGGGAGGGCCCCCATATACTCCTTGTAATGGACGGTGATGCGCTGTCCGGTAAGCTTCTGAAGTTCTTCGGCCACCGACTTGCGGGCCGAGAACTTGAAATTCTTGGACTGGACGGAGCTGCCGCCGGCCTTGGTGCCGTATCCGGTGAGGATCATCTCGCCCTCATAGGTCTTGAAGATATAGCCGGTATAGGTGAGCGAGTTGAGCTCGCCTGTCTTGGTGCCGTCGCTGAAGACCCACCAGAATTTGAAGTAGCAGAATGCCGCCACCGCCAGAAGGAGGATGACTGAAATCAGAGTTATCGCTTTGCCAACTTTGCTCAT
>CACYEB010000026.1 GCA_902773305.1 uncultured Bacteroidia bacterium | reverse complement strand
GTGCGCGACGTTCACACCACCGACCTCACCAGCGGGCGCGAAGATCTCTCAGGTGTGGATATGATAGTGTTTGTGGGCGGCTTCTCCAACGCCGATACCCTGGGCAGCGCCAAGGGCTGGGCAGGCGCGTTGATGTACAACGAGCGCGCACGCAAGGCCATCGACAACTTCTATGCCCGCGAGGATACCCTGAGCCTGGGCATCTGCAACGGCTGCCAGCTTATGGCAGAGTTGGGCGTCGTCACTCCCGACGACCGGGAACACGCTCCCAAGATGGTCCACAACGACAGCCACAAGTTTGAGAGTTGCTTTGTGGGTGTTACCATAGAAGACTCTCCCGCCGTTATGCTGCAGTCCCTGAAGGGCTCCAAACTGGGTATATGGGTAGCCCACGGCGAGGGCAAGTTCAGTTTCCCTGCCGGAAAGAATGTCAAGGTCGCAGTCCGTTACAACTACAACGACTATCCCGGCAACCCCAACGGTTCTCCGGAAGGCATCGCCGGTGTGTGCAGCCCCGACGGACGTCACCTGGCGATGATGCCGCATCCCGAGCGCTGCCTGCGTCCCTGGAACTGGCCCTGGTATCCCCGCCAGAAGCGCCACGACGCTGACACCCCTTGGCTCGATATGTTTATCAACGCATATAACTGGCTGGCACAGCGATAGATATGGAGCAGGTTATCTCTTTCCTGGAAGAACTCGCACAGCACAACTACAAGGAGTGGTTCGATGCCCATAAGGGAGAATACCTGAAGGCCAGGGATACCGTTGCCGTATTGGCTGCGGAGATGATATCGCGCCTTGGCGCCATCGATCCCCGTGTCCGGGGACTCAGGGTGGAAGACTGCACCTACCGCATTTACCGGGACCTGCGCTTCTCGCAAGACAAGACTCCCTATAAAACCCATATGGGCATATATGTTTGCGCCGGGGGCAAGAAGAGCGGCCGTGCCGGCTACTATCTGCATATAGAGCCCGCCGCCGATACTTTTTTTCTCTGCTCAGGACTGTACAATCCCACAAAGGAGATTGTCAAGAGTGTCAGGGAGGAGATTATGCTGTCGGGCGGCAGTTTTGACGCTGCAATAAAGGCGTCCAAAGGCTTTACGCTGGACTGGGAAGGTTCTCTCAGCCGTATCCCGAGCGGCTGGCCGGAGTCTCCATACAAGGACTATTACCGTCTCAGGAGTTATTTGGTAATGAAAGATTTAGACCGCAAATATCTCACAGGAGACAACCTGGCCGCCCGCATCGTACGCGACTTGAAGCCCACTGTCCCGTTCTGCGAGATCCTGAACCGCTGCGTAGATTACGCTTTCGAAAACGATATTCAGAATGAACTATAATCTCCAGCCGACCCTGAAGGCGATGGTGGGCAGGAGCCATTCGTAGGTTTTGGTGGTGGCGGTACCGGGGTAACCGCTTGCATTAAGCTCGGCAAGTTCGGTGACGTCGGTACGGTTGAACACGCATTTCTGGAATGTCGGGCCGACGGTAAAATATACCGAACGGCTCTTTTCAACCCCCTTGAGTTTGATGTTGTAGCCGAAAGACGGCTCCACATACATTCCGTGCTTGCAACTGCTCTTGTCAAACAGCTTGCGGTCCCAGTCGAAACGGAATACAGCGAATTCGTATCCTACGTCCAGGCGGATAAAAGTCTGATGTGTCTTGTCTTTGGACAGATAGTATTGCAGCGAGCCGTAAACAGGGACAAAAAAGTTGCCCGGCTGGCGCTTGCGGCTGATGTCAGTCTTTCCGTCAAGATAGTTTACCCGCCTGAAATCGGTAAGATACGAGGTCGTCACCATGCCGCTGCCGACACCCGCAAACAGTCCGTTGCCCCACGGAATGCGATATCCGTTCAGGATGTTGATCCCGAAATAGTTGTTGCTGCAGCGGATCGGGCCCACCGAACCCATTCCTTCTATGGAGAATTCGTACCCTTGCGCATAGGCACCAACCGACAGGGCGGTGATGCAGGCCAGTGTCAGCAGAAGTTTTTTCATCGTTTCAGATAAGGTGTCGTAAAATTATTTCTTGAGACTGTCGCGTATTTCACGGAGCAACAGGATATCCTCGGGAGTTGCCGGAGGTTCGGGCGCGGGTTCCTCTTTGGGTTTCTTCATTTTGTTGATGGCCTTGACCACCAGGAAGATGCACCACGCGATGATGAGGAAGTCAAATATTACCTGGATGAAGTTGCCGTATGTCAGGGCTACTTCTGCCTTGCCTGCAGCTTCGTCGGCTGCGGAAAGCACCCATTTCCATTGTTTGAAATCGACACCGCCGACCAGCAGGCCGATGAGCGGCATAATGATGTCAGAGACGAAAGAACTAACGATTTTGCCGAAGGCACCGCCGATGATGACACCGATGGCCATATCCATAACGTTGCCCTTGACTGCGAAGTCTTTGAATTCGTTAAGAAGTTTTCCCATTGTCTTTAAGTTTTATCAGTAATAATGATGTTATGAAACAAAAGTAGAAAAAAAACGCAACATCAGAAAGATTCTTCCGGCGGCGGTGCCAGCGACGAGCCAAGAAGGGTCTTGTACATAACCAGGCAGATCCAGGCGTCGGTGGCGGCATAGAGCTGCTGTTGGTATGAGAGCGTGGAGGCTTCCCAGTTGGAACACTGCTGGGCCTTGGAGACCCGGCGTCCCAGAATGATGGCGGCGAGCTTCTTAACGCTCTTGTCTTTTATGCCGTAGAGTTCGGCAAACCGCTGCAGGTCCATGAACCTGGCCGCGGTAAAAGGGTTGTAGTGCTGCAGGCCGCGTACGTCGTCGGCCACGGCAGCACCCACCTTGGTGATGGTCTTGCTGGCCAGGATATCTGCCAGAGGCTTGGGTACGCCCAGGGAGTGAAGCCTGAAAAGATAGGATGTCTCTTCGCTGCTCAGTTGCAGCAGTGCTGTGGCGCTGCGCGGGGTGTGGGGCTGGAACACCGGCTTGGTTTCGGTGTCGAACCCTATCATCCGCTGCGACGCCAAATCGCGGACGGCTGCATCGAACTGAGGGCCTTCCTGGGTGATTATCTGAATCTCACCCGGGAAGGAGATGAGTTCAAGCCCCTCTATTTCTTCTGGCGTTATACTCTCTTTAAATCTCATACCTACATCGGCAGGTCTGTGTAGTGGACAACCTGCTGCCCCCCAATGCGCAGGGCAAGATTGTTGTCGGAGCGCAGGGTACGGTAGCACTGACGTGCAGCGCACTGCGACGGATCGATGTAAATCAGTTTGTCGTTTATTACGGACCTGTATGGATAGTTGCCGTTGATTCTTTTTGACCTGTAGTTGTTGATAATATCCTGCAGTGCTTCTCTCTGCCTTGAATCTATCTCCGTGTCGGCGATAAGGGCACAGATGGGGGACATGCTCCCGGCGGCGTAGTGTTGCTCTATCATCTTGGCGAATGCAGTCTCCAGAGCCCTTGAGGGGATGGTGTCGGCAGTGTTGAGCCTTTGGCAAACGAGTGGAGGGGTGGTTTTCTGTCCGCGTTCGGTTATTACATCCCGGAGCGTCTGCTGATAGGCGTCGGATGCGATGGTGAGGCTGTCGGCAATCAGGCCGACGGAATAGTTTAGCATAGGACTGGCTGCAAGTGCATCCAGCAGACCTTTGACACCCTCTTCCACGACACTCAGCGCCTTGACACCGCTGCCGCTTACTTCAAGCATCTGGCGTATGTCATCCAGCCCATTCTTGCGGGTGATATTGCCGCCGGCGATTATTATCTTGGCCCGCTCTTTCTCTCCCTGCGCGCATTTGTCACCAACCAGGAAAAGGGTGTGCTTGATGGCGGCGTCGTGGACGTCTATCAGCCCGTTTGCATCGTAGATGCTGTCGGCATCGCTCAGGGCTGTGTAGTAAATGAAATGCTCCCCTGCGAAATCCCTTATCCTGTCGGGAATGTCGCTCCCTGTGATGTTGTCAAAACTGTCCAGCATCACCGTCCGGTCCAGGATATGGGTGCCGGTGGCGTTCAAATCAAAGATGCCTATCGGCAGGTCGGCGATGTTCCCCGGATACTTGGAGAAATCGGTGTAGTAACTCGATGTGGTATCGTAAAGTGCCTGATTTACCAGCGGATCCAGGTCCGGAACCTGTACGGGGTCGCTCTTGCAGCCAGGAAGCCTGAAAGCAGCGAGCAACGTCAGCAATAATATGAAGGTCTTTTGCATTATCTGGCGTATTTAAATGTACCGTAGGGCGTTGCAAGTTCTACCTGGGGGGCGTCGGCCTTCTCTGTCCGGCCTATGATGCGCGCATCGATGCCATAGCGGCGGCTGATGGCTATAATCTGCCCGGCAGCAGCCTCGGTGGTGTAGATTTCCATCCGGTGACCCATATTGAACACCTTGTACATCTCACTCCAGGGGGTACCGGACTCTTGCTGGATGGCCCTGAACAGCGGAGGGGTGTCAAACAGGTTGTCTTTCACTACGCGAAGGTTCTCCACAAACCCAAGAACCTTGGTCTGGGCGCCGCCCGTGCAGTGTATCATACCGTGGATGTCGCTCCTGCAATTCTCCAGAACCTCCTTGATCACCGGGGCGTAGGTACGGGTGGGGGAGAGCACCAGCTTGCCGTAGGTAAGTCCGGTTTCGGGCTCTATGTCGGTGAGTCGCTTGCTGCCCGTGTATACATACTGCCGGTCGATGGCTGCCTCGTAGGTCTCGGGGTATTTCTCTGCAATATACTTGGAGAAGACATCGTGGCGGGCGCTGGTAAGGCCGTTGGAACCCATTCCGCCGTTGTATTCATCTTCATACTCCGCCTGTCCGAAAGAGGCCAGGCCCACTATCACGTCGCCGGCGGCGATGTTCCTGTTGTCGATGATTTCGCTGCGGCGGGCGCGGGCGCACACCGTGCTGTCCACGATTATGGTGCGTACCAGGTCGCCGACGTCGGCCGTTTCGCCTCCCGTCAGGGTGATGTCGATGCCGTATTTGCGCATCTGCTCTACAAAGAGCTGCGAGCCCTCGATCACTTCGGCGATAACCTCGCCGGGTACACGCATCTTGTTACGGCCGATGGTAGAAGAGAGCATCATCCCGCCGGTAATGCCCACGCACAGAAGGTCGTCGGTGTTCATCACGATGGCGTCCTGGGCGATGCCCTTCCAGACGCTCATATCGCCGGTCTCGCGCCAGTAGGCATAGGCCAGGCTGCTCTTGGTGCCGGCACCGTCGGCGTGCATCGCCAGGCAGTAGTCTTTGTCTGCAAAATCGGGGACCAACTTGCAGAAAGCGGTGGGGAACAGCCCCTTGTCCATCTTGGCTATGGCCTTGTGAACCTCCGATTTGGAAGAGGAAACGCCCCGTGCTGCGTATCTGCTGGCTTCTCTGTTTTCCATTTGGCTTGCTGGTATAACGTATCAAACTGCAAAGATAACAAAAAACGGCAAGTGCAGAAAACACAGCGCCCGGTATCGAACGGGCATCTTGTGCCCCGCCTACATAATATGCATCGCGATATGTGCGCAGGCTTCCGCGTCGGCGAGTGCGTGATGGTGGTTTGTAAGGTCGTAGCCGCAGGCGGCGGCCACAGTCTGCAGTTGGTGGTTCTCCAGCCGCCAGCCGAAATGCCGGCGGGAGGCCGCCAAGGTATCGTAGAACCGGTAGTCGGGATAGTCCATCTGATAGACGCGGAAAGCCGCCTTCAGGCAACCTTCGTCGAAACGGGCGTTGTGGGCCACCAGCGGCAGCCCCTCTATGAGGGGAGCAACCTTCTCCCACACGAAAGGGAAAACCGGGGCATCGTCGGTGTCGGCTTCACTGAGTCCGTGCACCCGCTGGCAGAACCACTTGTAGTACTCCGGCTCCGGGTGGATGAGGCTGTAGAAAGTGTCGGTGATGCACCCGCCGCGCACCACCACCACCCCCACACTGCACACGCTGCTGGGACACTCGTTTGCCGTCTCAAAGTCTATCGCCGCAAAGTCAGTCATAGAGGGATTTCATCTTGCCGGTTACAAATGTAGTCGAAAAATT
>CACYEB010000025.1 GCA_902773305.1 uncultured Bacteroidia bacterium | reverse complement strand
CGAGCTTGGCAAGATCAGCAAGGCTGTCCTGTTCAACGACATCCTGGACAAGGAGTTCAAGAAAATCGGCCTCAAGATCAAGACCCGCCCCGTGGAAATCGGTTACGACGTCCGCTGCCAGGATCCTATCGGCTACGACCTGACATACTGCACCGAGCTGGCTATGGGCGCATACGAGCTCTTTGCCAAGGGTGAGACCGGCTGTATGGTGTATGTGGATGCCAACGGCGAGGCACATCCGCTTTATCTCAAGGACCTGCAGCAGGCCGACGGCAAGATTCCGCCGCGCCGCGTTGCCATCGACGGCGGCACCGCGCAGAACTACTTCAACCACATCTGCCACTACATCACCGCTGCCGACTACGAGGCTGCCAAAAAGTTCGTCTCCAACCCCGAGGAGTACGACTTCAAGAAGATACTGAACTGGTAGTCTGCTGTCACCAAAATTGCTGATTATCAGACATCTGTAAAAATCAACGGTGCCGTTTCGAGGTACCGTTGATTTTTTTAATATGCTGTGAGACAGCGTGTTTGGCGCCAGATGCTTGTGAGGCGCCGGTTAGGTATTACCAAAACAATTGCTACCTTTGCCGCGCCCAAAGGCACTGGATGATTATGGCAAAAAAGATTAAATCCCCATATAAACAGCGGCTTAAATACCGCGAGACATACAACACGACCCTGCGCAGGGTATATGAGTATTCCACCACCAAATATCGCCGCCGCCGTGCCACCCAGTTTGTGGACGGGGGCCAGGCCTATACCTACGGCAACTTCAAAGATGCCGTGGAGCGCCTCTCGCAGCGGATGTCGCGCTACGGAATCAGTGCCGGCGACAAGGTGGCGGTCCTCAGTCAGAATATGCCCAACTATCTGGTGGCATATTTCAGCGTGACCGCTTTCGGCCGCGTGCTGGTGCCCATCCTCCCCGACAGCAGCGAAAACGAAATCACCAACATCCTCAATCACTCCGAGTCCAAGGTCTTGTTCATATCCAGGCGCCTGCTGCCCAAACTGAGCCAGGAGTGCCGCGACCGCCTGACGCTGGTCATCGATATAGAGTCTTTTGAATTTATCAAGAAGAACAAGGATGATTTCCAGTGTGACGGATGGGTGAAGGATCCCGCGCCGGACGATCTGGCCACGATCATATACACCTCCGGCACCACCGGAAAGGCAAAGGGCGTGATGCTGAGCCACCGCAACCTCTGCCACAACCTTGTGGCATCTTTCAAGGCCCAGCCCTGCTTCAAGAACGACCGCTTTCTGAGCATACTGCCCATCGCCCACGCCTACGAGATGGGCGTGTCCAGCATATATTCTTTTTATGTCGGTGCCTGCGTGTACTATCTGCAGAAGCCGGCGGCACCCTCCGTGCTGCTGCCCGCCCTGAAGAAGGTGCGTCCCACGATAATGCTCTCCGTGCCGCTGGTCATAGAGAAGGTCATAAAGAACAGCGTCTTTCCCACTATCCGCGGCAGCCGCGTGCTGAGTTGGATGGACCGCTGCCTGCCGCACATCCTGCACCGCATCATCGGCGGCCGCATAATAAAAACCTTCGGCGGCCAGTTGCGCTTCTTCGGTATCGGCGGCGCCAAGATGGACCCGGTGGTGGAACAGTTCCTGAAGGACTGCCACTTCCCGTATTCTGTCGGTTACGGTCTCACCGAGACTTCGCCGCTGGTGTGCAACGTGCTGGTGAACAAGCGTAAGCGCGTAGGCTCCATCGGGGTTGCCTCGTGGAAGGTGGATGTCCGGCTGGACAATATGGACCCGGCCACGGGCGAGGGTGAGATAGTGTGCCGGGGCAACAACGTGATGCTGGGTTACTACAAGGACCCCGAGCGCACGATGCAGGTTCTGGACGATGACGGATGGTTCCACACCAACGATATCGCCTGCTGCGACAAGGACGGCTACTATTACATCAAGGGGCGCCTGAACAACACCATCCTGGGCCCTTCCGGCGAGAATATCTATCCCGAAGAGATAGAGCAGGTAATCAACAACATAGAGGGTGTCGACGAGTCGCTGGTCATGGAGCGCGACGGCCATCTGGTGGCTCTGGTCAAGTTCAACGACAACGTGCTGGACTGGAACCAGGCCTCCGAGGACAAGTTCTTCGAGAATCTGGAGGCTCGCAAGAAGGCCGTGCTTGACTGGGTCAACAAGACGGTGGGCAAGAACTCCAAGATAGGGGAGGTGGACGCTATGAAAGAGCCGTTCGAAAAAACGGCGACCCAGAAGATCCGCCGTTTTCTCTATAAGAAT
>CACYEB010000024.1 GCA_902773305.1 uncultured Bacteroidia bacterium | reverse complement strand
TTTGATGACATTTGGTCAAATCGACCCTGTGACAAAATTGATTATCCATTGATTTTGTCACAGATATCGGGGCATTGGTCACAAAACAGCCGTTTTAACAACTATTTTCCTATATAGCTTACAATCTTTTTACCCGAGGCTGAGGGAGCCATAATTTTGCCGTTGTTTAAAACGACTCAATTATGATAGCTCCATTATGGACACGGCTCGACAACGCCGCAATCATATACCCCTCCTGTCGCACCAGGCACTACGCCGCGCAGTTCAGGATGAGCGTCACATTGGACCACGAGATATCACTGCGACTTCTCAATCAGGCCCTACAGAACACAATCGCAAGATTCCCCGGATTCACATTTACTGTCGGCCAAGGCTTCTTCTGGTGGTACCTCCACCGCCTGGACAATATGCCGGTTGCCTGCCGCGACAATAGTATGAATATCTTCCCGCTTAAAGACAATGGCGGATATATGTTCAGGGCAGGTTGCACCGGCAGCAAAATCACCCTCGATATTTTCCACGCCCTGACCGACGGTCACGGGGCAATGACGTTTCTGATGAGTCTCACGGCAGAATACCTCCGACTGAAAGAGGGTATCACTCCCGAATACGGAGGATGGGTACTCAATCCGACCGAACAGGCCAAGCCTGAAGAGATGGAAGACAGTTTTGACTCATTTTCGGGACTTAAGGGGAATCTGGACCGGGAACACAAAGCCTGGCACATTCCCGGCACGAAGGTTCCGTTTGATGAACTGTATAATACTCGTGTCACAATCTCTACCGAAGCCCTCGCAGCCAAGGCCCGGGAATACGGCTGCACCATCACCGAATTTCTGACATCCCTGATGCTGGCATCACTCCAGGATCTGAGGAACGTAAGCGGTACCCGCAAGCAGAACGGGAACCTGAAAATCGAAGTCCCCGTAAACCTAAGGAAGATGTTCGGCAAGCGCACACTGCGGAATTTTTCTTCTTATGTACACCTTGGATTCGATGCAAGCAAGGGCGACTGGACCCTGGAAGAAATCATCCGGACAGTCCGCCGCCAGAAGGCTGACTTTGTAAAGAAGACGCCCATCACCACCAGGGTGGCAGCCAACGTTGCACTGGAAGACAACTTTGTGATACGCTGCATTCCACGGATGATAAAGAAGCCCATCATCAACCTGATTAACCGGCTCAAGGGTGACCGCTACTGCTCTTACACCCTCTCTAACATAGGTGATATCCGCCTTCCCGAGTCTGTTGCCGCACACGTGCGCGACGTCGATTTCCTGCTGGGACGCGCCCTCGGCAAATCCGGGTCGTGCGCCTGTGCCAGTTTTGGGGACCACTTGAACCTGAACTTCACACGCAAGATAGCCGAGAGCGAATTTGAACGCCGGTTCGTTGGCTGGCTGGACACGGTCGGCCTCGATGCCACCCTCCGCTTCGAAACCGTCGCCAGTCCTGAAGCTAAGTCATATTTTCCGATGCCGCTGCACGAACGCCGCGTCCGCATCGGCTGGAGCGGAACTCCATTCGTAATTTAATCATCCGGATATACTGAAAGATTATGATAAACTACATTGACCAACTTACCCGTACCATTAAGAACAATTGGAGTGAAAAAGCCCTGTGCGACTGGCACGGAGAGGAATTCACATTCGGAGAAGTGGCGGCCAACATAGCCCGTCTCCATTTGCTTTTCGAAAACACAGGAATAAAAAAAGGCGATAAAATAACCCTGTTCGCCCCGAATTCGGCCAGATGGGCAACCACATTCCTGGCCATAAACACATCCGGCGCCATAGCTGTTCCCCTTCTGGCAGATTTTACCCCGGAAGCAGTGTGCAACCTGGTGGACCATTCCGAGAGTGTCGTACTTTTTACCGACAAGGATTCCTGGAAACGGCTGGAACTGGAGAGAATGCCGACACTCCGCTATGTGGTGAACATCAGCGACTGGTCCCTTATCTGGACGTCAGATGAATCCACGAAAGAAGTGTTCGCCCGCCTCGACGCCGATTTCAGGAAGAAATATCCCAAGTGGTTCAGCAAAGACGATGTAAACTATAAGATAGACGATCCCAAAGAACTGGCAGTGATTAATTACACCTCCGGCACCACAAGCGCGCCGAAGGGGGTGATGTTGCGTTATGAGTGCTTCTCTGCCTCCATAGATTTCGCCATCAGGCATATTTCGGCCTCCAGCAAAGACAACATCGTCTCTATGCTGCCTATGGGACATATATACGGTATGGTATTCGAATTCATGTATCCGCTCTGCTTTGGAGTGACCGTGTATTATCTAGGCAAGACCCCGGCGGCCAGCACCCTTCTCAAGGCGGTTGCCGAAGTAAAGCCATACCTGATAATCACTGTGCCGCTAGTAATGGAGAAGGTTTATAAATCTTCTATCCAGCCCGTACTCGGCAAGTGGTATATGAAGGTACTGACTTCAATTCCCGGCATAAACAGCGTCATATACAAGGCTATCGTCAAAAAGTTGATCACTGCTTTCGGCGGCAATGTCCAGCAGTTCATTATGGGTGGAGCGGCGCTCAACCCAGATGTAGAGCGTGCTTTCAGGAAGATGAAACTCCCCTACACGGTAGGATACGGAATGACCGAAGCCGCACC
>CACYEB010000023.1 GCA_902773305.1 uncultured Bacteroidia bacterium | reverse complement strand
CACACCCGCCTTGCGGAGCACGTCAAGTTTGTCGGGGGTGTGCTCCAGCGATGTGTCCATCGCTGCCAGCAGGGTTTCGAAGTAGCGTTCCAGCGAGGCTTGTCCGTCGGCACCTTCGGCCCCTTCGCGGAGTACCGTGATGATGGTCCCTTCGACCGGGGTCGGTATCGCGGCGTAGGCCTCCTTCACGGCAGAGGCCATAGCGGCGGCGAATGCACCCGTATCGGCCTCTTCGAGCCCCTTGAGCCCCTTGGCAAGCCCGGCGAAGATGCGTGAAAGAATCACGCCGGAGTTGCCGCGCGCTCCAAGAAGCATCCCCTGTGCAGCGGCTCCGGCCACTTCCGAAAGGGTCCCTGCCTGGCCGGCCGCGGTGTCGCAGCCCGCCCGGAGTGTCATATACATATTGTCTCCCGTATCCCCGTCGGGAATAGGGAAGACGTTGAGGTCATTGATTACGGTCTTGTCTTTTGCGAGCGAGGCGGCTCCGCTGCGGAGCATCCCCGCAAACAACACGCTGTCAATCTTTTGAGCCATAGGGTTTCTTTTTCAGGACACTTCTCTTGTAGGCCGGCAGTTTCATCAGCTGACGGAACAGGAACGGCTGGAACGAATATGAGAAGATAATCGTGCAGGCCATGCCGATCAGCGTAGAGAGACCAATCGAACGTATCGACGGGTGCTGTGCGAACAGCAGCGAGCAGGTCACAATCAGCAGTATCACTGCAGAGAAGAATATCGCAGACTTGTGATAGCCCAGCATCTGGTCGTTTCCGGTACGGGCTCTCGCAAGGAGGCCTTCGGTGATGAATATGCTGTAGTCCACGCCTACACCAAATATAAAGGTGGATATAACGATGTTTATCAGGTTGAACTCCAAACCGATGATGGCCATATACCCCTGCACCGCAAACCAACTGATGACCATCGGTATGAACGAAAGCAGGGCGGTGACGATGTTCCTGTAAGAGAATATGAGGATCAACAGCACGAACAGGGCGGAAATCCATACGGCGATGTTGAAATCGTCGTGGATTACCTGTACCATATCCTTGCAGTAGTAGAACGGGTCCAGTATAAAGGTCTTGGGGTTATCCAGGAGCGAGACCGTCACGGCATCCTTTTCCGAGAGGGTCATCGAGACGTCGGTGAACACCATATACTGCCCGTCGGCATTGCACTCCATAAAGTTGCCCAGCAGGTTCTCGGGAACCACGCCGCTCTCCAGCAGCGATGCCGGCTCGTAATCGGTATCCAGAATGGCCGAGAAATTGTCGAACAGGTCGGGATATATGCCGAGGCGTCCGGCTTCGGCGTATATGCGGTCCATTACATCCTGTTTCCTGGCAGGTGTCCAGAATGCGTTCCAGGCATCTATTCTCTCCCGCTGCATCTTTTCCGTAACGAACACTTTGGAGACGATGTCTGTGTAGCCGTGGACTTTTCCTGCGGTTTTCAGGGAGTCCAGAATCACCGAGAGTGACATATTTGTCTCCAGCGCCTCGTTGGCATCGGTAGATACCGTGGCAAAATACTGATGGATGAAGCCGTCGTTGTTCTTTTCGTTGAACAGGGCTTCGCTCTGGAGTTCGTCGTCGCTGTTGTAGTCAAGATTGCGCAGGTCGCTGTCGAATTTGACTTTGTGGGAGAAGGCAAGACCGACCAGTATGATTACCGTAAATATGGAGAGTACCCATTTGTTGCGGTCGAGGGGGAGGCTGTTGAAGCGTTCGATGGTCTTGAAAGTGGCGGCTTCGCTGTTTCCCTTGGCATTCTTCAGGAAATGCGGCAGGAAAACCAGTGCAAATATGGTGCTGCCGGCCAGGGCCAGGGAGGCGAACATCCCGAAATCGCGCAGCAGGTCGCTCTCTGTGAACAGAAGGCTCAGGAAAGCGCCTATGGTGGTGAGTGCTCCCAGGAACACGGGGGTTGACTCTTCGATGATCAGTTGCTCGACATCTCCGACGTAAAACAGATGGATGAGCAGATGCAGGCAGTAGCTGATGGCAACGCCCAGTACAATCGCGCCAAAGCCCAGGGCCAGCAGCGACATACTGCCTTTTATCCACCAGGTGCAGGCCAGCGCGAAAGCCGTGCCGTAGATAATGGGTCCCAGAATCTTTATGAAGAATGATTTGCTGCGGAAGCACAGTCCCAGCAACACGAGAATCATTACCAGGGATATGCCCACCGTTACGGCAAGGTCGCCCTTTATACGGGTAGCGTTTGAGACGCTGCCGATGGGTTCACCGTGAAAGAGGACCCTGGTGTCGGGATTGGCTTGTTCGAATTCGCGCACGGCGGCGCGCATCATCCTGCAGAAATCACTGGCAGTACCGCTGTCAAGGGATTTGAAGGCCGGTGCCAGATAAGATATCGTCACGGTGCTGTCGGGGCAGAAGAAATGACCTTCGACAATATTGTAGCTGCCGGTGGCTTCGGTGAAAAGGTCGCTCAGTACCGCCTTGCGCAGATTCAGCGGGTCGTAGCTGACTGCCTGGGTTATATCTCCCGTCTCGTCGCCTCTGACCAGTTCTGCATCCAGGGCAAGTTGTTCTTTGATGTCATCGGGCTCCACGGCGGTGCTGAAAGCCATGTAGGCCGTGGTGTCGATAAACGAGGGCAAGTGACCCAGCACGAAATCGAGCGCGTTCAAGGCGGTCTCCGGCTCCATCCTGCAGAGGATGTTGTCTATATACCGTCCGGAAGAGTCCTTCTGCTGCAGCAGAGCAACAAAAGCGTCGGTGCGCGCGGCCAGCGTTGTGACATCGAGCGGGCTGTCGGCAGAAGTTACCTGGATGAAAATCTTATCCTTCAGGCCGATCGAACTGAAAGCCAGTTCGCTCTCGACACTGCTGGAGGGGAGCAGCCTTGAGACATCCTCCTCATATTTCACTTTGGCGCCGAAATAGACAAACACCGCGCTGGTCGCAATCAGGATGGCGTACATCAGCGCCTTGTGGCGGCAGAAAAAATGATATATCGGCAAAAAGATCCGGTGCATTCAGATTATGGCTAAAACGGTATGCGAAAGTTAAATAATTTCGCAAATATAACCACTTTAGTTGAGTCGTACAACCCTTATTCCCTTGGTTGATTTGTGAGTCAGGACATAATCTGCGACAGTCTGTGAATCCACCACCACTTTCATCGCCTTGGTGGAGGCGTGGATGAAACGCATGCGGCCGTCCTGTTTTGCCGCTATGGCGACGTGGCCGATGTCAAGGCCGGGGACAGAAGTCACGAAGCAGATGATATCCCCCTCGCGGATGCCTTCTGAAAGGTCGGCGATGCCGCTCTGCGGAAGGTACCAGTATTGCTCCCGCTCAAGGGACAGCTCTGTCTCTCTTACCAGTTTTACAAGATCGGCATTGCCGGCGAGTTGCTTGTACGACTGGGGGTGGGTGGACATAAAATCGAAGCGCTGGTTCAGCCTGACGCCCCCGAGATCCCTGGAAACTTCGCGGAATATACCGTTCCGTTCGCCCTGCAGTATCCATCCGGAGGTGTAATGGTTGCGCGATGCATAGCCGTTTACCGTACCGTCTGCATACCTGAGATTGCGGGTGTTGATGCAGAAGTTTTCAAAACTGCAGTCGTCACTTTTCACGGTTTGAACCATCGCCAGGCACATTTCCACGAAAAGGATGCAGTCGGTCTTGTCCATATTGACCGTGAGCTGTTCCGGTTCTGTCTCCAGCGTGCCGCCCACATATACGGTACCCAGGAACTGTTTGGCACAGCGAACCATCAACTTGCCTGCGGGTTCGTCCCTGTGCGGTTCCAGTGCGGCAGCCACCTTTTCAAAAATGGCGGCGGAGTTTTCGCTGCAGCGTACTGTGGACATAAAATCCGGCTGGGCGGCACAGCTGAGCGCAGCCAGCAGTACAGACAGGCAGACGAGCAGTCGTTTAATCATAACGGCAGACGGGGCTTTTAGTTGAAAGTGAAGGATATGCCCAGATGGACGTTCTCTACGAAACTGTTGATGGGGAAGGTGGTAGATTTCAACTTTCCGAGAGGACTCAGGAAACTGTCAGCTCCTGCAATAATATTGACAGGGCCAAGATGCAGGTTGACGGCAGTCCCCCAGGTGGGTCCCATAGTGCCGAGACCGAGATTGGCGGTTACACTTACTATACGGACCGGAGTGGCTGTGACACCTATCCTCGTTTCAAACCAGGATGAGGCCCGGCCGATGTGGCAGGTATTGAGCATACCGACCGTCATACCGCTCCAGAAGGGCATCTGATATCGGGCGCCGGCGGCAATGTTGCAAGGCATCATACGGAGGCCCCTTCTCCCTTTTATGACCCTGTAGTCCAAGGCGTTGTTCAAATCCAGCAGGTCGTCCAGGTCGGTTTTGATATTCCCCCCTTCTGAGAAAAATCCCTTGAATTCAACCGATGCATTTGCCTGTGCGCTCAACTTGTTGTTCCAGCTGATAGCGCCGAAATCGGTTATGGAGACCATGGCGTCCAGGCCAAAGTCGGACTTGTACTCGCAGCCGAGGTCCAGCGTTGCCCCCAGGCTGCCGAACGGGGTGGGGCTGAATTCAATCCTGCGCATATCCACACCACCGTCTTCGTTGGTGTGGAAGCCGATCATTCCGGAGGCGTTGAGTTGCATATCGGCGCCGGCAACGATGGCCTTTTCGTCCATCGTAACCGAACTGCCCCTGCTCCGGAAATTCAAATTGGCCAGGCCGAAAAGCAAATGGAAGCGTCCGCCGACCGAAAGATTCTCCCCGAGAACGGTGGAATAACCGTAACATATATCGGCAAGTGCAGAGGCGTCTGCATACAGGCCGTTGAAATCATAGGTGCCGGTCTTGCCGCTTTTCAGAAGTGAGAATACCGATTTGGGTATGCTGGCAGTCCCCATAACGCGCGTATTCACTTCGATGGTATGCATCCTGCGGCCGTCGGACAGGCCCAGGGCAAACAAATTGATGTTCTCGTCCAGGGAAACGAAATTATGATTCTTGAGGCCGCCCAGGAATCTGTCGGTAGAAATGGCTTTGTTCAGGCCGGTTACCAGGGAACTGCTGCCGTCAGGGTTGGGAAACAGGAACGACGAAACTCCCACGGAAGATGCGTTCTGCAAATCAAAATTGCCGATGAACAGCCCCAAGGACGAACGGTCATTGACCTGGGCTGGATTGATACGGTAACCGTATATGTAGTTATCCAGGAAATACCCTGTTCTGAACGACTGGGAGGAAGCCCCCAGGCTCATCATTATCGCCGCTATGAGCGATATTAACCGGAGTCTTTTCATATTTTAGGCAATAATTCCGGGTCAATGGTCAGTCCTTCGGGAGCGACCGCAACAAGGTCGATGAATTGAAGGCATTCCGATGGCTTGACGGGTTCGTCGGAGACGGCCGTGATGCTGATTGTGAGCCGTGCCTTGGCAATTGCCCGGTCTTTGTCGGCAGAGTAGATGGAGACATCTATGTCGCTGGTGGCCTTCCCGTCAATGGAGATGATGTTGGGCTTTGACTGGGGTATGATCTCGCCCTCTGCATCCAGGATGTTCAACTCGACGCTGAGGCTCAGGGGGGTCTCGTTTACGACCTTTCCCTTTATGCCGAATTCACCCATAGAGGTGACTGCCTGTACGCCGGAAAGGTCGATTTCCGTGTCGGCTGTAATGTAGAAGTCTTCGCCGAATGCCAGGGGGACCCTGATGCCATAGTCGATGTCAAACTTGTACTGTGCCTTGGGCTCTATGACGGCCGATGTGCCACCTCCGGCATTGGCATCAATCCTGATCTGGATGGAATCAGGTATCTGCTTGAGTATCTTGGACAGGTCGGCCTTGAGGAATTCGTATCCGGCAGGGACAGACGCCTTGTCGTTGCATATGCAGAAGGCCTTTACGGCATCCTGAGAAGCCGAAGCGGAGCAAGGCAGCACGACATTTTCGAGAGTGATGATGTTGTCTGTCAGGGGCTGGTCGTCAACGAAGGGTACAATCTCCAGAGAACCGCTCAGGGGGATACCCACATTGGTGGTAAGACCCAGGGAAATCCGGGGGTTGCTCAGGTCAATGCACATACTGTCGTCCTTGAGGATTTCCGGCAGGGTGTTCAGGGGTATCGTGGTGGTCTGGGAGAAATCGTAAGAGAACTTGCCCCTTGCCTTGGCTATGGAAAGTTTTCCGTTCTCGTCCTGCAGGGATGCGTTCACCGTCATAACGATATCTTTCTGAAACGCAGAAAGGTCTATGTTTTCGTCATTTGCGCTGATTTGTCCGACAATGGTGACTTCAACTTCCAGCGATCCGTTTTCTGGAATTTCGACTCCGGAAATCTTTTCAAGTTTGATTGGGGTTATTGCAAACCTGTTGTCGGCAACGGTCCCTTTTATGGATATGGAATTCGGGGTGATGAACGAAGGCAGGCCGATTTCCAAATCTACGTTGATGGCCGCTTTCGGGTCGTCGGGCAGACTGTCGAATATCGCCTCCATATTGAGATATACCTCATCAAAGACAACCTCTTCCAGTTCTTTGAGTTCAATGGGGAAATCCTTGAGGGTGGCAGTGTAAGTATAGTCAACATCGTAAGAGCGGGCATTCTGGTCCAACTCGTCGGTATGAAGGGTGAAGCCTTGTGAGAAGGAGATACCGTCTATCGAGGTTATTTGCCCTAAATCCAGATCCTTGAGCTGGTCGTTCAAGGAGAAGGAGCCGTCATAGCAAAACGTATAGCTTCCATCGTCGCCCACTACGAGATAGTCATCGACAGCCGGCTGGATCCTCTTGATGAGAGTGTCGAGCCTTATCCGTTCAGAACTGCCGATAGGGATAGTGAGGCCGTCCTGGAACAGCGTGACGGAAGGGTCGATGGGTTTTTCGTCAAGGTTGTACGACGGATCTACGGCGCAGGCCGTTACAATGATAAGGAACAAGGGAAGCAGCAATGCGGAGAAGCTGCTTTTGCGTTTGGTGGTCATAATGATATTGTTGATTCTGTGCAAAGGTACTGAATTATTCTGATGGTTCGCTCTCTTTTAAAGAAAGTTCCAGCCATCTCAGTTCCTGAGCGTCGATATCGGCCAGTATTCGCTCTATTTCGCGTGACTTGGCGTTCAGGGACGGGATATCCAGGGTGCCGGAAGACAGTTCCTCTTCAAGAGAAGCCTTGCGGGCTTCGAGCTCCTTCAGGCCGGCTTCGATCTGCTCTTTTTCGCGCTGTTCCTTCCAGGTAAGCTTTTTCCTTTCTAACGAAGCCGTTTTGCGGCGGGGGGCCGCAGGTGTCTTTTCTCCACGGGCAGCCCGGGCTTCTTCGCGCCGCCTCTCTTTAACATATTCGCGGTATTCGCTGTAGCTGCCCACGAAATCCTTGATGTTGCCGTCGCCGGTGAACACAAACAGATGGTCCGCTATCTTGTCCAGGAAAAAGCGGTCGTGGGAAACCACTATCACATTGCCGTCGTAATCCTTGAGATAATCTTCCAGTACGTTCAGGGTCACTATGTCCAGGTCGTTGGCGGGCTCGTCAAGGATGAGTACGTTGGGGCGCTGCATCAATACCGTAAGCAGATACAGGCGCCGCTTCTCGCCGCCGGAGAGACGGCTGATGTGTGTATTGAACATCTCCACGGGGAAGAGGAACTGCTGCAGGAAGGCCGTGACAGAAATGTGGGCACCGGTTGTGTCCTGCACCGTCTCTGCAATCTCCTGTACTGCATCAAGTACCGTCTGGCTCTCCTTGAATTGCATGCCCTCCTGCCGGTAGTAGCCGAACCGGACGGTAGCGCCGCGCTCGATCTCCCCGCAGTCGGGCTGCAGGTCGCCGGTAATCAGGTTCAGGAATGTGCTTTTGCCGATGCCGTTGGCCCCCACGATACCGATTTTCTCGCCCTGGGCGAAATTGTAGGTGAAACCGTGCAGTATGCAGCGGTCTCCGTAGCTGAAGCCCACACCGCGGCAGTTGACAATCTTGCGGCCTAGCCGGGAACTGCCCAGATTGATGGCCAGCTGCTTGCTCTCGCGTATAGGCGCCGCCTTCTGCTGCAAATCATAGAAGGCGTTCTCGCGGTAGCGGGCCTTTCCGGTGCGGGCGCAGGGGGTGGAGCGCATCCATTCCAGTTCACGCCTGTAGATATTGCGGTATTTTTCGTTAAGGGCGCCGGCGACCGACAACCGTTCCTGGCGCTTCTCCAGATAATACTGATAATTACCCTTGTAAGTATACAGATTGCCGCCGTCCAGTTCCAGGATCGTGTTGCATACCCGGTCCAGGAAGTAGCGGTCGTGAGTCACCATAAACAGGGTCCGGCGGCTCTTGGAGAGATAATCTTCCAGATATTCGATGGCATCCAGGTCCAGGTGGTTGGTGGGCTCGTCCAGTACCAGGAAATCGGCATTCGTGATGAGCACTCCTGCCAGGGCCACCCGCTTGGCCTCGCCTCCGGACAGGCTGGCGCAGCGGCACCCGAAGTCATTCAGGCCCAGGGAAGAGAGCAGTTGACGCGCGTCCTGCTCTATGTCCCAGCTGCTACGGTGGGTCTTTGCCGGATCGACCTTGCCCGTTACGGCCTCCAATATGGTTTTGGAAGGGTCGAGAGACGTTTCCTGTTCCAGAAAGGAGATGACGATGTCCTTCAAGAATTTAACTTCTCCGCCCCGGTCGCCGGTGTCCTTGCCGGCCAGGATGCTCAGCAGGGAGGTCTTGCCCGTGCCGTTTGGGGCTATCAGGGCTATCTTGTCCCCTTCGTTTATATTGAAAGAGATGTGCTCGAACAACACCTTCGTGCCGTACGATTTAGAGATATTATCTACCTGAAGATAACTCGGCATATGACAAAGATACTATAAATTCTTAACTTTGTGGGAAAGACACTCACTATTTAACCAATAATACTATGTCAATCAATCGTTTAAGAACATCGTTTCTGAAAGGAGCCGTCCTTTTGCTGGCGATGCTGTTCGCTTCGGCCACATATCTGTCGGCCCAGAACGCCACCACGGTCAAAGGGCGGGTTACCGATCCCGACGGCCAGCCGGTTGCCGGAGCTACAATTCAGAACTTGACGGAAAAGACATTCACCACCACCGATGCTGATGGTAATTATTCATTGAATGTCAAGGATTTAAAGAATGCCAAGATAGAAGTGGCCTTCCTTGGTATGGAGACGGTTGCCGAGCCGCTGAACGGCCGTGCACGTTTCGATGTGCAGATGGCCCAGGACAGGATGTTCCTGGAAGGGTCGGTAGTGACCGGCTATCAGGAAATCCAGGTCCGCAAAGTGACGGGATCCATCGCAACTGTCGGCGCCAAGACCATCGAAGAGCGTTACAGCCCTTCGGTACTCCAGAATCTCGAGGGCCGCGTAGCCGGTCTGTCTACGTACGGCGGTAAGCTCACCATCCGTGGTGTCAGCTCTATGTATGCGGAGGCCAACCCGCTGCTGGTTGTGGACGGCCTGCCCATCGAAGGTGACATCGATGACCTGAACCCCTATGACATCGAGAGCGTCAACGTGCTCAAGGATGCAGCTGCAGCAGCCATCTACGGTGCCCGCGCCTCCAACGGTATCATCGTCATCACCACCAAGAGTGCCCGGGAAAAGGGTCGCATAGACGTGGACTTCTCTTCTAACGTTACGCTCTATCAGAACCGCAACCTGGATTATGGCGCCAACTTCTATATGACTCCCGAGCAGCAGGTAAAGGTTGAGAAGGATTACTATCAGTACTATTACAACACTCCCGAGGAAGTCAGTGATCCTATATCTTCCATCGAAAACAGCCTAGCGAACTTTGCTAACCGCGTATCCCCCATCAACTATGCATTCTACAAGCAGGCGATTGGCGAATATTCGGCTGCCGACGTGGACAGGATCTGCAATTCCTTTGCAAAAAACAACTTTGCAAAGGAATTCGGCGAGGCTGTGTATCGCCGTCAGATCCTGCAGCAGTACAACCTGGCCCTGCGCAGCCGCAGCGACAAGTTCCAGAGTAATTTTGTGATAAACTACCTTACCGACAACGCCGGTATCATCAATTCGTTTAACAGGCAGATGTCAATAAGCTACAAGGGCTCCTACGACGTGGCTCCCTGGCTCACTGCAACCGTGGCTATGAACGGCATATACGGCAAGCAGCGCGAAAAGGGTTATGACTATCTGAGTTCTTACAGCAGCCCCTGGTCGTATCCCGGATATGAGACTCTCAAGAACGAGGACGGCTCATACCGCCTGGTCGGGACCAATATGTGGCGTGACAACACTGAAGGTGGCGTATTCAAGGAGTTGGGAATCAATCTGGCAGATGAGTATTACAACAATGTTCAGAATACATCCCGCCAGTATATGCGTTATCACGGCGACCTGCTCTTCAAGATTGTGAATGGCCTGACAGCTACCACACAATTCGTATATGAGACAGACCATCGAACTACCGACTGGTATGCTAATCAGGAGAGTCACGTGGCAAGAGTGTTCTATAACGCCTACAAGGAGATTGACCCGGCTTCGGGCGAGGCGACATATCACACACCCGAGACCGGCGGTTTCCGTAATGTAACCAATATGGACGGCCGTTACTGGACCGCCCGCGGCCAGTTGAACTACTCCGGTACCTTCGGTAAGCACGAGATTGTGGCTCTTGCCGGTATGGAACTCCGCGAGACCCTCTACGCCGGAACGCGCAGCCTTATGCTTGGCTACGACGACCAGTTGCAGAATGCCGCCACCCAGACGGTTGACTTCGGTGCGCTGAGTTCTATCAAGAACAGCCCGTCTTATCAGATCACCAGCGCAGGCGGCGGTTACCCTGCGTACAACAATGTATACCTCCCGTATATCGATGGCAATATGAGCCCCATAGTAGAGCAGCACCACAGGTATGCTTCTGCCTATGCAAACTTCACCTATACCTACGACAAGCGTTACAACGTGTTCGGTTCGTTCCGTAAAGACTATGCCGATGTATATGGCTTGAATGTCAAACTTCGCGGCCGTCCGCTGTGGTCTGCAGGTGTGGCCTGGAACCTTGGAGAAGAGGAGTTTATCAAGGGTGCCGCCGATGTAAGCGCCCTCAAGCTGCGCCTCAGCTATGGTGTCACCGGAAACATCTATCAGGGAGCCACCAGTTATATGACCGCAGAGAGCACCAAGTTAAACATCACCACAGGTCTCCCTTACGGAGAGATCAAGAGCCCCGCCAATCCCAACCTCAAGTGGGAACAGACCCGCACTATCAATGTCGGTCTCGATTTCTCGTTTGTGGACAACCGTTTTCGGGGATCGATCGATTACTACCGCAAGCAGGGACTCGACCTGTTTTCTTACAAGACCCTGGATCCGACGGTGGGCTTCACCCAGATGTTCGTCAATTCCGCCGATATGATTAATAACGGTCTGGAACTGATCTTCACCGGAGACTGGATCCGCGAGAAGAGCCGCAGCGAATTTGGCTGGAGCAGCACGGTGACATTCGCGGTCAACCATAACAGGATAACCAATGTGGACAACCCTGCAATCCAGGCATATCAGCGTTTCAGCAATCCTTATGTGGTGGGCTATCCCACCAGTGCGATCTGGAGCTACGAATTCGCCGGCATCAGTGATGCCGAAGATTCAAGGGGACATACCTTGTGGTATGGCAAGGTAAACGAAGAGACCGGTGAGAAGAATATCGGCACATCTGCCCAAGGCGCCCCCGTGGATGTGCTTGTCTATTCCGGTCAGACAGACCCAGTGGTCATAGCCGGACTTGACAACCGCTTCGTCTGGAACGGCTTCAGCCTGAGCGTCCTTATGGCATATTACGGCGGGCACAGGATGCGGGCCCTCGTAGAGGATGAGGTTATGGGAATCGGCAGCGCCGTGGCTCTCCCGAGCTATTTAAACAACGCCTGGACTCCCGAAAACAAGACCCTGACCCCCGGTATCGGCCGCTACGGCAGTACCGCACACGGCTCGGAGCCCACTCACAGTGACATTTCAGTGCGCGACGCTTCGTTCCTCAAAATCCGCAACATAGTGTTCGGCTATGAAATGCCGGAAAGGTGGGCCAAGGCAATTGGCGCCGACCGCATCAACCTCCGGTTCCAGATAGACAATCTCCCTCCCGTATGGACCGGCTTCCGTCCCGGCAGAGAGATGAGCTATTATGCAAAGAACGCCATTTTCGATCCCGAAACCGGCGGCATCCCTCTGAGGAGTTCTTACATTTTCGGTCTTCACATCAACTTCTAAGACAGTACCGTTATGAAAAAGATATTTATTCTTATTGCCACCTGCCTGCTGCTGGCCTCCTGCGCCGATTTTACTGACCTCAAGCCTAAAGGTATGAACCTGCTTGGTTCGGCAGACGAACTGGAGCTATTGCTCAATGCTGAATTTAGAGACTACTATCAGTTCGATATGTTATATATGACAGGGGATATGATGAGTTCTACCATGGGCCGGATTGCCAATGTCCTTACCCAGCCTACCCCCAGTCGTAATTCGATTCTCCTGACCTGGGACGAGAGCAACGTAAAGCGTTTCGCCGAGTTGACGACCCACGATGATGACTACGATGTATTGTATGGATATGTCGGCAAGATTGCCAATCCGATTCTCGCCTCCGTAGAGATAGCTACCGGTGATGAGGCAAAGAAAAAACAGATCAAGGCTGAGGCCCTCTGCCTCCGCGCCTGGGCAGAGTTCCTGCTGGTGAACAAATATGCAGCCGCATATAACCCAGCGACAGCAGAGAATACTCCCGGTATCGTTTACCTTACGGAAGATTGGGATATCTCCCTCCCGCCGGAGAAATGGAGCGTAAAGCGGGTTTACGACCAGATCGTGGCCGATTGCCAGACTGCAATAGACCTCAATTCCCTGCCTGTAAGGAACATCAACCAGATGCGTTGGAACAAGGCTTGTCCCTATGCAATCAAGGCGCTTGCCCTGATGGCCATGCAAGATTTCGACGGAGCTGAAGAAGCGGCAAAGGAATCTTTAAAAATCAATGACAGGATAATGGACTATTGGTCCGACGAATATACAGAACAGATAATGTGCTTTATGAATCCCACATTGTTCTATCCTGCAGTGTTTCGTCCCCACATGAACTGTCCTGAGGATATTTTCCAAACCAATACGGAGATAAAATTCATGCCTTTGCGTACGCCAGAAGCGGAGTCCCAGCTAGAGAGAGGACACTCTGCATTGGACAGGATGCCTACCGACGGGATGCGTTATATGTATACTATGAGCCAGGCCCAGAATATGTGCGGCGTTCCCTATACTATGATTTGGGATATGTCGGACTGCGGCTCCACCTGGAATATGTACGGACTCAAGACCACCCATCAGTACCTTATCGTTGCCGAGTGCGAAATCCGCAAGGGCAATTATGGTGAGGCGATGAAGTATCTGGACGCAATACGTGTTAAGCGTATCAACCCCGATCTTTACAGCGCGCTTGAAGGCGTCCTTGACCAATACCCTGACAAAAAAGAGGCTGCCATTGAGTTTCTGAAGCAAACGGCTATGGGCGAGAATCTATACTCTGTTTTCAACTTTATAGAGCGCAAGCGATGGAATCAACTGGACGATATGAAGGAGACACTCACAAAGACCATTCTTGACGAGTCGTTTACCTTGACCCCCGATTCCCCCCTGTGGATATTCCCGTTCCCGGGCAATGCCAGGGATAACAATCCCAATTTGACACCTAACAGCTATGTTGAAGAATAGGGTGTTGAACCGTATAATGCTCTGTGCTGTTGCCGCAGGCCTTTGTGCCTGCGGCGGCGGCAAGGGTTATACCATAAAGGGTGACGGATTCGGCGAAGGATATGCCGTGCTGAACGTTTTTAATGTGGATGGAGGACAGCTGCGCGACACCGTGGCCTTGGAAAACGGGCAGTTCTGTTTCAAGGGAAAAGCCGACGAAGTCCGTATGGGCGAGGTCGTGGTTTTTGAAGAGGGCAAAAAGCCTGTACGCAACTTTCTCTACATAGAGAACAGTCCGCTTACTTTGAAAGACGGCAAGTTCTCCGGTGGCCCCAACAACGACTTCGCACGCGATATGGATGCCGTGTCGGCCACTCTGGACACCCTTGCTCCCGACTACCGAGAGCAGTTGAAAAAGGCGATGAACGCCTGTTTTGCCGCCCATCATGACGTGGAGGCAGCCGCTTTTATGTATTACATATTCAACCGCGAAACTCCGCTGGAAGAATACGAGGCTGGTTTCGGCAATTTCACCGAAAGGGTCCGGAACAGTTTCCTGGGCAAGAATGCCCGCGAAGAGATAGCCGCCCGCAAAGCCACCCGCTCCGGCATCGAGGCGCCTTTATTCACTCTGAATGACCGCGAGGGCAACCAGGTTTCGCTGGAATCCCTGCGCGGCAAATATGTACTGCTCGACTTCTGGGCTTCCTGGTGCCGGCCGTGCCGGGCGAGTATGCCGGGCCTTAAGGAGCTCTACGCCGCTTACCACGACAAAGGCCTGGAGATTCTGGGTGTGTCCGTTGATACCGACACAGATGCCTGGAAAAAGGCCGTGGAGGAGGATGCCCTGCCCTGGATTCACGTAAATGACATCAGGGGGGATGAATCCGCTGCCGGCAAATACGGTGTCAAGGCAATCCCCACGTTGTTCCTCATAGATCCCGACGGGAACATGATAGGCAAGATGGACCACGACGCCCTGCACGAAAAACTCAAGGAACTTCTGGACTAGAAACAAAAAAGACGGCTTCAACAGCCGTCTTTTTTGTAGCGGGACCCAGGATTGAACTGGGGACCTTATGATTATGAATCATACGCTCTAACCAGCTGAGCTATCCCGCCGAAAGATTGGAGTGCAAAGGTAAACGAAATTTCGAATAACCCAAAATTATTCTCTGATGACCTTTACTTCGCCCCCTGATCCGAGTTTGATGATTTGGGACGAACGGCCGGTAGAGGTTTCTTCCAGGGAGGGTTCTACTATATGCTCCACCCCGTCCAGGATGGCAGCGTTGATTTCGGCAAAGCAAGAGGGGGTTTCTTCTCCGGAAATGTTGGCGCTTGTGGAAACCACCGGCTTGCCCAGGCGACGGATCATCTCTACGCAGAATTCGTTCCGGGGAATACGGATGGCCACGCTGCCGTCATCAGCAATCACCTTGGCGGAGAGACCTGTCCCTTCCGGATAGATGATGGTCATCGGTTTGTCGTTTACCTCGAGCAGGTCGACCGCTATCTGTGGAATCTGCCTGACATATTTGCAAAGCATATCAGGATCGCTCACCAGCACAATCACCGATTTGCTGTCAGCGCGCTGTTTGAGGTTGAAGATGCGCTGGACGGCATCGTCGCGGGTAGCGTCGCATCCGATGCCCCATACGGTATCAGTAGGGTAAAGGATGATATCGCCTGAAGCAAGTGCCTTGACGGCAGCCTCGACTTCGTATTTGATCTCGTCGTTCATATCTTTCAGAAATAAATCAGCGTACTTACAGGATAGTGGTCGGAATAGGGAACCCTGGTTATGTGGGTGCGGTCGCAGGACACGTCGGTGGGGGGGAGGATATAATCTATGCGCAGCAGGGGCCAGAGCAGAGAATACGTGGCACCGAAGCCGTTGCCGCCGTCTGCAAAACTGTCCTTGTGGTGAGAAGACAGCCGGTGATATGTATAAGACATAGGAGTGTCGTTGAAATCTCCGCACACCATAGTGGGCAAGGTGCTGGCCTTGATATGGTCGTGTATCGCCCCGACCTGCTCGCTTCGCTGGATATTGCTGTTTGCCAGGCGCTCGTGTACACTCTTGACTTCGTCGGTAAACTGACCTTTCTTGGCCATCCGCCTTATTATGTTGGTAAACGACAATCCGTTGCTTTGCAAGTGGCAGTTGTACACGCGCACGGTGGCGTCGTTGATGCGCACGTCGCTCCACAGGCACAGATTATGGCTCTCCTTGAATGGAATCGCCCCCTTGCCAACTATCGGATAGCGGCTGAAGGTAATGTTGCCGTAGAAGTCGCCTTTTGAGCCGAAGAAGTAGTGACAGCGGTAGGGGAGGTATTTGAGTATGTGCTTTACTGTAACGGTGTCGGGGGTGTAGAATTCCTGCAGGCACAGCACGTCAGGGGCTTCCCGTGAGACAAATTCGCACACTTTGGCTAGCGCCTGTTCCCTGTTCATCCCCTTTGCGGCGGCTTCGAAGCGCCCTACGTTGTAGCTCATCACCTTGACCTCGTCGCCGGCCACGCTCTTCTCCTCGCCGCCAAACTTGACAAACAAATCGGCAAAGAAAAGGGTGGGGAGCGCCGCCAGCAGGCTGATGACCAGGTAGCGTTTCATCCGGATAAGGCCGATGATAAGCAGCACCCCGTTCAGCAGGAATATGGGAATATAATAGAGCCCGAAGAAATAAGGCACCGACATAAATGCAGGGTCGATGAATATGGACAGATACGAGATGCACAGCGCCGCCGCACAGATAATGACCAGGATGCGGAATGCTATCTGACCTGCGGAGAGACCGCGCTCGGTCTTTTTCTTATACCAGGTTTTATTGCGCTTCGGCTTTTCGCTTTTGGGATAATGAATCTTTGCCATACTAGTCGCTGTATAGTCTGCCCCGTTTTTTCCAGTAAAGAATCAGTATCAGGCCGAACACCATACCTCCCAGATGGGCGAAGTGGGCGATATTGCCGCCAAGTCCGGTGAGCCCGGTGACAAGTTCTATGGCGCCGAAGATAATTACGAACCACTTTGCGGTAAGCCTCACGGGGGGGAACAGCAGCTGCAGCTCGGTATTGGGCCAGAGCATTCCGAATCCTAGGAGGACGCCGTAGATGGCGCCTGATGCGCCCACCGTGGGCGTCATCATCGCTCTCTGGGCGGCGGCTGTATTTCCCGCTCCCATAAAGTGCGATATCTGCAGCCCCACGACCAGATTGTGGCACAATGCAGCTCCGAGACCCGTCACAAAATAGAACAGCAGGAATTTCTTGCTTCCCCACGTACGCTCCAGTTGCGTGCCGAATATCATCAGGGTGTACATATTGAAGAACAGGTGCCAGAACCCGCCGTGCATAAACATATGGGTGACCGGCTGCCAAGGCTTGAACAGCGGCGACTGGAAGGCGAACAGGGAGAACATCGAGTACATTCTGTCGCCGATGAGCATAGTGAAAACCAGCACGATGACATTGATGACGATAATCGTCCGTGTCACCTGCGGTATTGAGTAGAAAAACCTCTGCAAGCCTGAACCGTTCATAATCTCTTTTCCAAATCTTCTGTTGAAACAATGGCGATGCACCTAGTTGCAAGGTCGGTGCCATAAGTGGCCCGCAGCATCAGTACATCGTTTGCCAGCATCTGCGCCTGAACCGGGTTGAGGTTGTGCGAGAGCTTGTCTGCGGCTGCTTCTGCAAGGGTATGGGCATAGGACTGTATGTTCTCGCCCCCGATTTCCAGGTCAAGGGAAGCTGCCAAATTGTCCATGACCTCCTTGAGCGCCTCCTCTTCGGTGGGAAAACCGTCGGGCACTGCATAGACGATGACGGTGCTGTCGCCGAAATCGCGCAGGTCAAAACCAAGTTGTGAGATGCGGTCGATATTCTCCAGTATGACGGAATACACCCTGGCGGGCAGCACAACCTGCTGGGGATAAAGCGACCGCTGCGATATGAACTTTTCCTGTGAGAGGAATTCGAAATACTTGTGATAGAGAATGGCCTCCTGTGCCTTCTTGATATTTATCACGGCCAGTCCCTCCCTGACGGGCGCAAGAATCAGCCGGTTGCCCAGAACTATGACATCGGTGCCAGGTATGTTCTCTTCTGCCAGGGAATGCCCGTATCCTGCCGTCGGTGTTGTGTACAGGCCACTCTCGTGCCGGCCTTCTTCGAACTGCCCGAAAAGTGGGGAATAGTCCATCCTGGGTGGACGGACATAACCTCCGCCGTTTCCGCTGCTTTGCGAACCGCCTCCCGAAGAGGGAGCCATTACGGGAAAATCGAGCACCTCGCCAGATTCGAAATCGATAGAAGGGGCGAAGGCCCCGCGGCCCAGGGTCTCTTTCACGCTGGCCATCAGTATCTCGAAAATGATGTGTTCTTCGGTAAACTTGACCTCGGTTTTCTGGGGGTGGATATTCACGTCCACCTCGGTGGGGTCGCACTCCAGAAAGATGAAATACGACGGGATGTACCCTTCCCGCACCAGGTTCTCATAGGGCTTGCATACAGCCTTGTGCAGATAGGGACTGCGGAAGTATCGCCCGTTGACAAAGAAATACTGGTTGCCGGGGGTCTTGCGGGCATCGGTGGGGCTTCCGATGAAGCCGGAAACCTTAACGATGTCGGT